>JAHDBS010000277.1 GCA_020630225.1 Anaerolineales bacterium
GTTTTATGACGCCAATGACACGTAGATATAACTAGATACTAACTTCACTGCGTCAACAGCAATTTTGACGGACATTGCTGTGAGGATGATCATAATCCTGCGCAATGCTACTTGATGTTAGTACAAATATTGTTATATGCGTCTGTAATGATTGGGGAGATTGCAGAAACCATGGCCGCTGACAACGTAATACAACCAAATAGTGATCCGGTTCGCGTGTTGATTGTAGATGATAATGATATGTTTCGCACCGGTGTGCAAATTGCATTGGAAACCAATTCAGGTGTTGAGATTGTAGGTGTTGCCACCCAAGGTGATATTGCGATTAAGAAGACGCTGGAGCTTCAGCCAGATGTAGTGTTGATGGATATTCAAATGCCAGTGATGAATGGCATTGAAGCCACGTTGGAAGTCATGAAGCGCCGTCCCGCTACAAAAGTTATTATGCTGACATCGCTAGACCAAAAAGAACTCGCTATGCAAGCCATTCAAAATGGCGCAGTAGGGTTTCTTTATAAGGATGCGGTCTCTGGTGACTATCTTTACAATGGTATTCAAACGGTGATGCAAGGGGGCTCCATTATTCACCCCAGCATTTTGCGTAAGATCAACGCAGAGGCAGTAGTAAAACCGACCGCCATTGTCAGCAGAATAGAAATGGAGGAGTGGCAAGTCCCGCCAAGTTCGCTGTCTGCTGCAGAAATTGATTTGCTAAAAATGGTGGCGCACGGTGCAGAGAATAAGCAGATTGCTGAAGAACTCAACGTCTCACCTAAGACAATTGCCAACCGTCTTGCGCTGCTATTTGCAAAAATCAATGTCCCTAATCGGGTTGGCGCGACCAAATATGCGCTGAAGACGGGCATTGTAAGTCTGTGACCGTTGGAACACCCGTCTAAAGTGCACGTCTTTTATTAGGGTTGGTTGTCAGCCAATGGGTCTAGCGCTGTCATGTACAGCCATAGTGACTCAATTTCAGTGTCAGTTAGGTTCGTGTAGTAGGCCCACGGCATTTCATTGCTAAGCACAGTCCCTTGGGGCGTCTGTCCAGTGCGAAGGGCTGTACTAAATTCCTCTGCCGTCCAGCTTTGTGACAAGGTCGTTAGGTTTGGGCCAAGCGGTGCGTCAAGCTGGCCTGCATTGCCTGCCATATTTTCTGCGTGACAAGATGCACAGGACGCAATCCCTACCAAATATTCCCCTAACTCAACCGATGGCGCTGCATCAGTTGGGCGGTCTTGGCTGCCCACCATGGCGTGATCAATTGTGTTTACGCCCCAACTGCTATAAGCGAATACCCCAAAGATAATATTGCCTGGCAGCATTAGTTGCCGAGTGCCAAGGTCATTGTCAACAGCAGGGGCTTGTTGTAAGTATGCAATCAGGTCTGCAAGGTCGCTGTCTGCATAGTGTGCGTAATGGTCAACCGGCATGGCGGTAATAACACGCCCATCTGCTGCAACCCCATGCCGAATTGCTAATTCCCACGCCTCAGCTGTATATGAATTTCCCACACCGCCTGCGCCACTGGTCAAATTAGGTGCTGGGACATAACCAATGGGTGCTTCGTCAATGAAAGGAACGCCACTAAGGTCACCCATGTGGCAGCTTTTACAACCGCTAATTTTGGCCAGCCTTTCTCCTCGCGTAATAGCTTCCGGATCGGTTGGAATCTCTACTGGTGCTCCGGCGACAGCTGGGGCTGTTGCTAACCTAGACCGACCAAGTGAGTACAGTGCAGCCGCAGCAATACCGAAGATAACAACAAGGCTAATGCCGCCATATAAAAGAAGTTTGGCGACTTTGCGCGCCGTAGATGGGTGTGTGTTTTGATCCATGGGTGTCCTTTTTGCTCTCATATGCAACGCCATGAGGGCTAGTGTGTCGTCACAACTGTTACAAAGCGCTCAGAAAATGAACAAGAATCTTGCCAAAGATGTCATTGAGGGCAGGGTGTTGGGGATGAGGAAAACTCTGGCTGTTTTCAACGCTTTTTACTTTCCTAATAGTATTCCTGATGCGCAGGTAAATGTCGGGAGCAAATTCAAAAGCGCTTCCATCTGTCCTGAAATGTCGGGAGAAATGGAATTAGTGGCTTAGGTGTCGTCCCGCGTAAGGTGATGCGCTTATCAGCCGCAGGGCGTTTAGGTTTCAATAAAGGGCACAGTAAGCTGGATAGTGGTGCCGTTGTTAGGCTCACTATGGATACTAAACCTGCCGCCTAGTAGCGCTGTGCGGACTTGCATGTTATTCAGCCCAAATGATGATTCATCACGCGCGGCGCGGGTGTCGAAGCCGACCCCGTTGTCGCGAATTTCGATTTGAATGCCACTTTGGTCTGGCAACAAGGTGTCAGATAACCAGATCTCAGTCGCTTGAGCGTGCTTACCTGCATTGTTAATGGCTTCCTGAACAATACGGGTTAGCTCATGCTCTGCTTCTTGCGTAAAGCTTGTGATGTCAAAGCTGAGCAGATTGTTGACATTCACTTCATACGTCGCTTCGACTAACGCAATCGTATCGGCGATTTGACGAGAGAAGGTGACGGTTGCTTTGCCTTCGTGTAACCCATGGATGAGCTGGCGTAAGTCGGTTGTGCCGCGCAATAGCTCGGTTTTTAGCAGGTTGAACTCTTGCTGCAGGGTCTGGTTGTGGTCTGTTTCTAGCAGCTCAGGCCACCGCTCAATACGTAAGCGTGCGCCGCTCAAGCGCTGTAACAAGCCGTCGTGGGTCTCTCGACCAATGCGGTCACGTTCAGCTTGAATAGCAGCGGAAATTTCAAGCGCCTTCCGCGCTTCAGTTTCTAAACGCAGTTCTTCTGTCGCGTTCTGCGCAACTTCAAACATTACTTCCGCTTGTTGTCGTGAATGTTGTTCAGCATTCAATAATTGTGCATTGTTGAGCGCGGTCGCTGCCTGCTCCCCAATCGCATCTAGCAAGTCATGTTCGTAGGTGTCAAACTCATCTTCAACCATCGACTGCACCCGGAGCACACCGAGTAATTTTCCTTGGTGATTGACTAAAGTCTGCATGGCGTTGCTGTCCTTGAGCATAGCAGGGTCTGGTTGTTTAACCGCCTTTTCCATTTCTGCGATGATGTCTGGCTGCTCTATCCCCGCTTGTTGATAAGAGATTGGACTCGCGTCTTCATTTAGGAGTAAAAGGCTGACGTTTTCAGCATTGAAGACCTGTTGGGTTTCATTGACCAGCGCGTGCAAAATTTGCTTGGAGTCGAGCTTTTCATTCAACAAGCGCCCAATGCGGTAAAGCGTGTCTGTGCGTTTTAGGGTTTGCTGGCGCTGTCGACTTAGCCGGAGGGCAACATTGGTTTCTGGATTGCGAAACGAAAATACCGCAATGTGAATGGCCGCCAAGACAAGTACGGCAGTGGTGTGCAGCCCAGAGAAGTACTGTCCAAAAGGTGTTTGTAGCCAGATCCAACTGGTAATGACGGCAAAGTTATTGAGCGCAAATTGCCAAATGCGGGTTGCCCGCCAGCGAATGATGACAAATACTGTCAGGGCGATGTTCAGTAATGCGTTCGCGGTGTAAACAACCGCAATCGGCTGCCGCACGAAGGACAAGTCTCGAGATGCAGAAATAGTGATGCTTTGCGCTACGCTACTTGGAATCACAATTGCCATGAGGGTGCGGCCAATCAGAATGCCATAATTTATAAAGAGGATGACCTTTACCCAGCGCTTGTCTTGAATTTTTGCGTCTAAAAAGGCCAAGTGTAGGGTGATTGCAACGGGAACAAAAATGGCTAACGCGATGTTCACCGCAATGCTAGGGATAATTTGCAACTGCCAATGATTTGGATAGTTCAACACTTCAGGATTGAGTGTCATAATCCGAATGTAGGTTGCAGACAATGACCCCACAGAAGTCGCACCAGCGAAAATGGTAATCAGGCGGCCAAAGAGTTCGTTTTGGCGCCAAGACAACATCAACGTAATAAACGTGCCGGTTGTAATAAGAACCCCCACAATATTGAACACAAGGCGAATGCTCAAGATGAAAGGGTCGATGGTGCTAGTTTCAATTTCAATCATGGGTCACGTGACGGGTCAACTGCGTGTGCTTAGTGCCAATGGCTTTGTCGGTGCTAGTTTATTAGACCTTTCACAAAAATGCCTCAGATCACCAGCTTTGGTTGACAGATTGCCTGAATTAACGGTGATTTACTGATTAAGTTATGACAGGAATAATACAGATGAATAACGGAACGCAAACAAAAAATGGGCTAGAAATGCGTTAGGATATGTGCAGCATAACTTGCAAATGATGTCTAAGAGAGTAAATTCATGCATACAACTGACCAATCACAACACAATGCAACCGACGTAGTACGCGTCTTGTTAGTCGATGACAATGACGTGTTTCGGGGTGGGGTTCAAATTGCCTTGCAAGGCGATTCAACTATTGAGGTTGTTGGTGATGCAACTCGCGGTGACATTGCAATTCGGCAAGCGCTTGAATTACAGCCAGATGTCATTCTGATGGACATTCAAATGCCAATTATGAACGGCATTGAAGCCACGGTTGACATTATGAAGCGTCGGCCAACAACAAAAATTATTATGTTGACGTCCATGGATGAAAAAGATCAAGCTATGAAAGCGTTGCAGGGCGGGGCGGTCGGCTTTCTTTATAAGGATGCTATTTCAGGAGAATACCTGCGAAATGGGATTCATACTGTCATGCAGGGCGGCTCTATTATGCATCCTGACATTTTGAAGAAGATCAATGCTGAGGCGGTTACTAAGCCTGCAGAGCGGTCAATGAAAGTCGAGACGTCTGAGTTAGACATTCCGCTAAGCATATTGTCTAAGTCTGAGCTTGAATTGCTTACGCTTGTGGCGCATGGTGCGGAGAATAAACAAATTGCCGTGGATCTTGGTGTGTCGGCCAAGACAGTCACTAATCGCTTGAGCATGCTGTATACAAAGATCAACGTGACAAACCGTGTTGGGGCGACCAAATATGCGCTCAAAGCCGGTGTTGTAAGTCTGTAATTGTTGACTGGCCTTGGCACCTGCGAGGCACAATGGGATGAATCGCAGAATATTTGAATACTTGCTATACAAAAAACGCGGAGCCAGCGCTGGCTCCGCGTTTTAGATTTAAGCTGAAACTGTTTTGTCGCTATGCGTCTTGGATCAGGCGTGCGCCGTCAGTCGCATCACAAACATATAGGGCTGGCTCAAGGCCAGTTGCCTCTTTGTATGCCGGTGCCACAGCAGCGACAAACCCTTCGGCTGCGTCAATGTCCACTAAGGCAACCGCACAACCTGCAAAGCCCCCACCTGTCATGCGGGCGCCATAACAGTTAGGTTGCGCTTGCGCAATCTCTACCATTTTGTCTAAAGCTGTTGATGAAATCTCGAAATCATCGCGCATGCTCACGTGGGATGCGTTCATGAGTTGCCCCAATGCCATAACATCGCCAGCTTTCATGGCATTCGCCGCAGCTAAGGTGCGTTCGTTTTCAGTGACAACGTGCCGCGCGCGTTGTTGGGTGAGCGGTTCCAAAATTGCGGCTTTGGCTTGAAAGTCTGCCACAGAAACATCACGCAATGCTTTTACGTTGAAGGCTGCTGCTGCCGCTTCGCACTGTGCGCGGCGTTCATTATATTCACCATCAACATGGCTATGACGCGTCGATGTGTCCATCACCACAATGCAAGTGCCGTTTGGAAGTGGCACAAGTTCTGTGTCTAATGAACGACAATCGATGAACAGCGCGTGGCCAGCCTCGCCATTGGCTGAAATCATTTGATCCATAATGCCGGTGTTCGCCCCAACCCAGTTGTTTTCAGCATTTTGTCCGGCTAAAGCCAACTTAGTGCCATCCCAAGTTTCGCCAGCAACGGCCTCAAAAGCGCGGGCAACAGCAAGTTCTAAGGCTGCCGATGATGAGAGCCCTGCGCCGCCGGGAACATCACCTGCTAAGACACCTTCCCAGCCGCTAAGCGAGTAGCCATCCTGTAACAAGGCCCAACTCACACCTTTGACATATTCAATCCAGCCAGCATCGGTGTGTTCGAAGTCTGTGAGGTCAAAACTGCCTTCCGATTCGAAGTTAACCGAATAAACGCTGACAGTGGCGTCTTTGCGGGGGCGCAATGCAATCCACACCGCACGATTGATCGCCATTGGCAAGACAAAGCCGTCATTGTAGTCAGTGTGCTCCCCTATGATGTTGACCCGCCCCGGTGCGCGAATAATAAAGGTTGGGTCTTCCCCGTAGCGCGCTTTGAATTCAGAAGTTACAGTTTCTTTCATAATCTTTTTTGTTGAAAATGATTTTAGCCATTAGCCATTAGCCATTAGCCATTAGCCATTAGC
>JAHDBS010000278.1 GCA_020630225.1 Anaerolineales bacterium
TGATCATCTTCATCACCGCCGGTCTTACCGTTTTCGTCAATGACATTGTCGTCATCAAGGTCGTCAGTTTCACCAGCTTGGTTGAAGTTAGTTGCGTCAGGGGTACTGTCGATGTCGAGTGCGGTTGCACCACCGTCTACATCTGAAGCATCGCTAATTTCTGCCCAGTTGGTAATGGTACGCGGTTGGAAGTCTGCAGCAAGATCTAACGCAATATCGAAGCTGACGCTGTCATCGCTTGCCAATTCATCGATGGTAAAGGTGCCATCTGCATTGTTAGTGAAGCCAACTGTTGCCGTCCCTGTGGTTGTCAAATTGCCAGTCGCAGTTGACCCTGCATTGTTGTAGGTCATGCCAGTTGGCACGTAGTCGGTCACATCAATGTCATAGGCATCGACATCACCTTGGTTGTACACGGTGACTGTGAATTCTACGGTTGCGCCAGGCACAATCGTTCCGGTGGTCTTCAAGACCTTATCGAGCGCCAAGTCAAAGTTATAGTAGAACCCAAAGTCAATGGTGAGATTTTCTTGATTGTCTGGTGTGACCGTGTCGTTGTCAGGATTTTCACCAGTCGGTTCGTCGGTACCGAGATCAATAGTGGCTGACCAGACATCTTCACCAGGGTTAGTTGGATCAATCCCGTTGTCATTGTTGTCAGCGTTGGTTTGGTCGTCGCCAGTTGAAGAGCGATAACCAGCTAACGCACCCGGTGTGCCAGCATCGTCCCAATTGACAGCTGGAACAACGACCAAGTATTTCCCAGGGATGAGCAAGTCAAACAAGTACAAACCATCTGCATCGGTTTCATCGAATTCCAAGAACGCATCGCCGACTCCATCGTCGTCGTTGTCGCTCCAAAGTTCAACGCGAATGCCTTCCAACAAT
Organism: Anaerolineales bacterium; assembly: GCA_020630225.1. GTDB lineage: Bacteria > Chloroflexota > Anaerolineae > Anaerolineales > UBA6668 > JAHDIM01. The sequence goes on from JAHDBS010000278.1 coordinate 889, forward strand.
GGTTCACCACCATCAATGGCGCCATTGTTGTTATTGTCTTGCCAGACTTGGTTCCCAATTGAGAACAACGCATCCATTTCGATTTGTTCTGGATCGTGATCATCTTCGTCGCCGCCGTTCTTACCGTCTTCATTGACGACGTTATCGTCATCAAGATCATTGGTTTCGCCGTCTTGGTTGAAGTTAGTTGCGTCTGGCGTACTATCAACATCATCACCGTCGTCTGCACTGATTTCAGCCCAGTTGGTGATGGTTGTGCCTGGCACTGAGTCAATGGTCAATTCGATGTCAAATGACACGCTATCGTATGCACCAAGCGCATCAATTATGAACGTACCATCACCATTGTTGGTCAAATTTGCGGCAAATTCGTTGGTCGTTGTTAGCGCTGTGCCATCAGGCGTACTATTAGTTGCACTGTATGACATGGAGGCTGGAATGTAGTCCACCACGCCAATATTGGCCGCAGGTTGATTGCCTTGGTTGTAGACCGTGATCGTGAAGACCACTGCATCATTGATCGTAAATGGACCGGTTGCAGCGTCATGCGTCTTCATCAACGCCAAGTCATAGATTGGGTCAGTTGAGCCAAGGAAGAGACCTGCATCCCAACTGTAATCTTGTTCTTCTGAGGTTGGAAACGCAGGTGGCCCTAACGTTGTAATAGCCGTCATGCCTGTGGCGCGGTTTGCATCTGAGTCGTTTTCAGCATCAGTTTCGTCAGCCGCACCACCATCACCAGCTGCGTCACGTTCGGTAATTACGTAGCCATCAGGCGCGGTGAACACAGCGTAGTAATCACCGTCTGCCAAGTTAGGGAACAAGTAGTAACCAGGTTCCCCTGCAAAGTTGTTACCAGTAAAGGTAAACCCGATAAAGGTGTCGGTACCGGTATCACGAATGCCATCGCCATCGTCTAAGTACAGCTCGACTTTGACACCGTTCAACCCATTGGCAATGGGTTCATTTTGCAACCCATCTCTGTTGTCATCTAGCCAGACATAGTTACCATATTCATTTGGCGCCGGCGGCACCGTGACAATCCCAACCTTAGGTGGCTCAGATGCCAACAATTGGCTCCCAATGTCTTCTCGGGTCGAGGTATAAGCAAAAGAGTTCCATGCGATGAGGTCAGTTGGTGTACCAACAGGGACACGCATTGGCCAGTCAAGCTGAACACTGTCTGTAGGTTCAAGAACAAGATCATTGAAGTCGATCTTGATTGATTCAACTGTCGTCAAATTTGTCGGAATAGTTGAAGTCCAAGCAGGATCTTCACAATCTACACCAACATTATTTGGCCCATCTACTTCTGGGCGACATGGATTATTGGACGTTGAGTAATAAACCGTCACACCAGGGTCTGAACTTTCCACTGGCCCAACATAGACTGGACGCCATTCTGTGTCACGCGCATCACCAGTTAGCAACACGCCTGTATCGCCAACGTATGGCAGGATATCAACAATGACAATATCCGTCATGTTGACTTCACCAGTATTTTCAACAATCAAACGGTAGTCCGCGAGACCACCTTGGGTTGACACCGCCACACAGTCGGTCCGGGTATAGCCGTCTCCAGTAATTTGACAAGCTGAAGTGTCATTTGGATCACCTGCTGACGGGTCTTGGATACCACTGTTCCCCTTCACCCATTTGAAAGAGTCAAGTTGAGCAGTAGATCCCGCTGGGAAGTCATTGACAGTCTGCCAAGCGTCTTCAACACACAACGTATCTGTTTGGTCGCCGTCACCGTTTAGGTCTACACCTAAGTCCGACTCAAGCACACCTCCATCTGCATAACAGGCATATTCAGAGCTGTCATCGTTTGGAATTGCATAGATGTGGTTTTCATACGCGTCTGGCGTAATATCAGAGTCTGTTTTTGTATCAATTGTGAAAGAAAATTTTTCACCTGGCGCAAGCGATATGGAGGCTGCCCCTGTAAAACTAAAGCGCACTAAATCTTGGCTACCAACTGCATCAGGCACAACAGTAATGGTTGGGGCAACTGCGCCAACGTCATTTGTGTCAAACGCAAAAGAATCGGCAACATAAGAAAACCCTTCCGGCAAAATGTCAGCCAGAACTGGGTCTACCAAATCTAGCGCAGCCGTTGAATAGTTTTCAATCTCAATGAGGAAAGTTGCTGTGCCACCTTTATAAATATCACCTGTAACGGTGCTCTTAGATGGATCTAATTTCGGCCAGGGGTCTCGGACCTCATGTTGCGCACAGCGGCTCATGTCAATATTAGTTGTTGAGCCATCATTGTTTGTAACTGTCCCTGTAGCACGGATACAGTTTTCTGGCCTGTCACCTGGAACAACATCACCGGCTTCATAAGTGCCATAAATAACTGCATTTGCATTATCGTCAAACGGCCATGGCACACTGTCATATGACCAACGAATACCAGTTACTTTCTCAGTACCTGTCAATTCGGCCATAGCGCCTTCAAGGTCCGCTAAGGTAATTGTTTGATCATCATCTGGGGTGCCATCAAAAGGCGGCTGCGGGATTGAGACCCAAGTCGTGTCATCGATTTCAATTTCAATGTCAAAACCAGTGACGGCGTCATCAGTACGCCCAGTTTGAAAGCGCGTAAAGCTAAATTCTGGAGGGAAGTTGTCCTCTAGAACTAGATTAGTAATAGAACGATCTGAACTGTTCCACAAATCAATTTGCCAGAACACTTCTTCACCAATTACAACTTCGTCATCATCGCTCCACTGCCCATCACTATCACGCGTTGACCGTGGCGTTTTGCCAGCATAGAACTCGTCATATGGTTCACGTAAGGTTACTGTTACAGAGGCGTCATCAATAGGTCCCACACCAGTACCATCATCAGACCAGTCGCCAGTTAAGGTCGCTGTATTTGTCTTGTTTGTCCCAGCAGAATTTCCTGCTGTGGCATGATCGTAAGTGACTGCATAACTGATGTATTCGTCAGTTGTTAAGTTTGCAAATGTCCATGTCAATGTATGGTCGCCAGCGCTATATACACAGCCATCACTACATGACCCAGTGTCATATACAGCCCCAGTCGGTAACGCATCTACAATCGTGACACTTGTTAGATCACCTGAGCCTGGCACAACATGCAGGTTGTACCAAAATTGGCGACTGTTATTCGGAGCAGTGGTTGATTCTGAAGTTTTATTGATTGTCCAAGGTTGGGGAGCAGGAGTTGGCGTCGGAGTTGCAGGGTCGCCAGTTACTTCTACATCTACTGGGTTACTGGTTTCTGTGCCATGCCCATCCCAAGTAATGTCTGCCGTATTTCTAAGCGTATCGCCTGGCTCAGCAGGAGACACAACCTTCACCGTAAATGTTACCTGTCCAGTCGAACCAGGTGCTAATGAATCCCCGGTAAATGTAACAGTGCCACTTGAATGACTTACATTTGGCACATCTGCAGTCCCTGAGCCAGTTACGTATTCTGTCCCAGCTGGAAGCACATCTGTAATTGTCATGTTCGCGCAATCCACAACTTCTAACGCTGGACAGCGGTAGTTAATGTAGTAAATGATGAAATCTCCAAGCTCTGCCGTTGAACGATTTGCACTCTTAGTGACATTTGCGCTCTGTGCACTCGCTTGTGATGTACCAATACTTAGTGCCACTAGTAACGCTGCCACAACTGCAACAATCGCTGTTGCCCAATTGGCAGTTCTACTAGCCGCATTTTCATTCCAATACATATACAAACTCCGAATATTTTTGAACATCTATTTACTTAGACATTCATCTACCTTATATCGTAGAGGAGAGCACACGCAGGTTACTTTAAGATTTAATTGTTTCGATCCTTTAGACCTGTAAATTTCGTTTAGATTGCCTTGAGAATGCAATTTATAACGACATCTGGCGAGGTTTTAGCTTAGAAAAATGCGCAAAGATCTATTTCTATACTAAGAGAAGTAAAGCGGGAACAATCATTAAGCTGAGGATGACAAGCTCAAAAATATCTTGTCGAATGAAAGCAGACAGGCGGCGGCCAGCAATCGCCCCAATAAAAACTAACGGTACTAGCCAAACTGTTAAGCTGAGAATGCCAGTATTCAAAATACCACTTTGAACATAACCAGGCACCTTGAGCCAGTTCAAAATAGTAAAAGTCAAAACGGTTGTGCCAATAAAGGTTTGGACCGGTGTTCCTCGCAGCAACAGATAAGCAAATAATGGAGGACTACCTAAATGCGCTAAGGTAGATGTTAGTCCTGCCACTAACCCACTTGGTATGGCAACCCAATCGGGAACATTGTACGTTTGCTTGAAACTTCTAAAGCGCATAAATAATTGGTAAGCCGCAAACGCTAACACGAGGAGCGCCAATGTCTGCACTAACTGCTCTTCATTGACACGATTGAGCATCCAATTCCCAATCAAAACGCCCAGCGCCCCACCACACACCAGTTTGAAGGTCAGGTTTAAGTCCCATTTTTGCCAATGTACGAACATGCCTAGCACATCTCCAGAGAGCAGCAATGGCATTTGTACGCCAATGACAAATTCTGCTGGAAAAATAAGCACCAGAAAAATTGAGACAAGTGGATTAATTCCTCCACCAAACCCAGCTTTAGAAAAACCAGTCAGTACGGCAGCCACCCCAAGTGCAAAAATTTCAAACAGTGTCATTAAGCAACCATTCTCCCATGCAATAAAAAAAGCCAGCAATGCGCTGGCTTTTCATAACATATGCAGTTTTAGACTAGATTGATCTTAGTTTGTTGCGGTTGCCACAAACTCAAGCTCTAGCGTTACTTCGTCTTCAACAGAGTCGACTGATTGTGAGAAAGGGATTTCAAGCCCAAAGTCAGCATACAAAATCACTGTAGATCCAAACCCTTCCAGCTCAGTAGCTGAGGTTGGGGTAACCGTCATGTCAAACGTCACTTCCCGCGTTTGATCTTTGATGGTCAAGTCACCAGTCAATTGGAAGTCTGACGCAGCACCAACTGTCGCAGCATCTAACCCTGTAATTGCAGTTGGGGTAAAGCTAATGAATTCATAGGTCCCACTATCAAGAATGCGATTAGCAATTGCATTGTTGCGCCATTCATTATCCGTAACAATATCGCGCGCATTGATGAGGATTTCGCCAACTTGTGCCGCAGCAGGATCTGCCAGATCAACTGAAAGCTGCCCGCCTAAGTTATTCGTTACCCCAACCACTGTTACATCACTACCTCGAAGCACTTCATCAATCTTGAAACGCGCCTCTGATTGTGCCGGGTCAATTTCAAATACAACTGGACCAGCAGATGTTGTTTCTTCAACAACTGCTTCTTCGACATCTGCATCTTCGGACATGTCGTCCATTTCTTCTTCAGCCGCGGCTTCAACAGTTGGCTCTTCTGTCGGTTCAGGTTCAGCCGTTGGTTCTGGAGCAACAGTAGGCTCTTCAACAACTTCCGTTGGCTCAACCGC
>JAHDBS010000279.1 GCA_020630225.1 Anaerolineales bacterium
AATAATTGCTAGTTTTATGACTTTGGTATCAATGAGATCCCAGCCGCCGAGTCGATTGGGTTATTTCTGGTTCTGCGAACGCGCCTGGGATGACGTAAGGACATTTATTGTCGGCGAATTGATGCGAATTTTTTACTTTTCATTCGCATAATTCGTTTCATTCGCTAAATTCGCGTTTCAAAAACGACATGGAGCCACCCTTTTATGAGGCTCTTATCCCGAACTGAGCCTACGTTACTACTCAACAAGTCTACTATTTCCGAAATAGTAGAATATCTAAACCAATTATTACATTTTCGCACAAGACAATCCGTCTATTTCGGAAACAAGAATTTATTGAGGTTCCAGCAGTGAGAGAATGGCGCTATTCACAAGGAGAACTCAGCGATGCAACCTGAATTGATTTCAGCCGAAGCATATACGCAGCTTCCAATTGAAACTGCCGACCAGCGCCTTGCTTATGGTGACGACCCAGCGCAGTTTGGCGATCTGTATCTACCAACGCAACCCGCGTTGCATCCGGTGCTCATTCTCATTCATGGCGGTTGTTGGCGGGCGCAATATGGGCTCGCACCAATGGGGCAATTCGCACGGGCGATTGCGCAACGCGGGATCGCCGTTTGGAGCATTGAATATCGCCGCCTTGGGAATGGCGGCGGCTGGCCTAACACCTTCTTAGACACCGCCAACAGCATCGATTTTTTGCGCACCATTGCTGACACCTACACCCTAGACCTGCGCCACGTTGTGGTCTGCGGACATTCGGCTGGCGGTCACTTAGCGCTTTGGGCCGCCGCACGCGCTAAGCTAGCAGCGAACAGCCCCCTCTATACGGCTAACCCGTTAGCAATCCATAGCGTAGTGGCGCTAGCGCCCGTGTGTGATCTCGAACGGGCTGTCGCTTGGGACATCTGCGTCGACGCCGCCGATGTTTTAGTTGGCGGCCATCCGCGTGACAATTGGCAAAATTATTATCAAGGCTCGCCAAGTGCTTTATTGCCGCTAGGTGTGCCGCATGTCACCATCAACGGAACGCACGATGATATTGTGCCAATTGCGTATGTCTCCCAGTTTGTAGACACGGCCAAAGCCACAGGGGACCCCGCCACACTCATTGGCGTGCAGGACGTCGGACACTTTGAAATTGTGATGGCAACCCAACCCGCCGGGCAGCGTGTGATTGAGACCATCGTTGCGGCATTTCCAACGCAATGAAACGTCTAACACCTACCAAGCCGCTGTCATTTCCGGAATTTGTCGGGCTAATGGCATTGATGATTGCGCTAACCGCCATGTCAATTGACATTGTGTTGCCAGCTCTCCCCGACATTGGCAGCGACTTAGCCGTCGCTCGCGCCAACGACAGTCAGCTTATTCTGTCTTGGTTTTTCACCGGGCTAGCGATTGGTCAGCTCATTTATGGTCCGGTTTCAGACAGCATCGGGCGCCGCCCACCCATTTACGTTGGCTTAGGCTTATTCATCCTTGGCTGTATCGGGTCGATTTTCGCCACGTCGTTCCCAATGATGCTGGCAGCCCGCTTACTACAAGGATTAGGCGCAGCTGGACCACGCAGCATTGCGGTTGCCATCGTTCGAGATCAATACGCCGGCAATATGATGGCACGCGTGATGTCGTTCATCATGGCGTTTTTCATTTTGGTACCAATTATTGCCCCGAGCATTGGGCAAGGCATTTTATTTATTGGGAGTTGGCGCGCGATTTTTGGGTTTGTCATCGGGCTAGCGATCATCATTATGCTTTGGTTTGGTCTACGCCAGCCAGAAACACTGCCAGCGGAAAAACAAATCCCGTTCACGTTTACCCGCATCTTTAGCGCTGTGCGCGAGGTGTTGCGCAATCGAATTTCGCTAGGGTTTACGCTGGCGGCCGGTCTCATTTCCGGCGCATTTCTCGGCTATCTGAATTCAGCGCAACCCATATTCCAAGAACAATATGGGCTCGGCGCCCGATTCCCGCTGGTCTTTGCCGGCATTGCTGTTGCCAGTGCAACCGCCTACTTTCTAAATGCACGCTTAGTGCTGAAATATGGGATGTGGAAATTGACAAATACCGCTAATATTGGCCTAGCCACAGCCTCCATTCTTTTCTTTGGATTTGCCTATACCCACGCTGGCGACCCGCCCTTGTGGACTCTCATTGGCTATTGCTTAGTGATTCTCTTTTCCGTCGGGATTTTATTCGGCAATCTCAACGCACTCGCCATGGAGCCGCTCGGTCACATTGCTGGCGTCGGCGCAGCCATTGTTGGCTCACTAAGCAGCTTTATATCCATTCCAATTGGGGCCTATATTGGGCTGAGCTTCAACCACACTGTTTTACCGCTCGCTGGCGGCTTTGCCACCATGTGCTTCGTTGCCATTTTTGTCATGCAATGGGCCAAACGCCGTGGACAATTACAGCCAGCCTTGGCATAAGAATAAATAAGAGATCGCTAGAGTATTTTCGTAGCTACCCTTCAGTTTCATAGAGCTACTACTCGTAATCGCTATCGTTGTCGTATTCGTAATCGAAAAGACACAGCTTAGCTGAAGCTTTTCTTTGATTGGAATTTCAAGATAAAAGTCTGAAAAATGCCAACACTGATCGATTACGATAGCGATTACGATTACGAACACGAGCAGGTTCGCAGTTCGAGTAAAAATGCAGGATAGCTAGATTATTTTCACGCCTGACTATCTTTAGTGAAAGGAACAAACATGAACACAGACGCCGCTTACGCAAAGGAACAGGACGCCAAAGATCCGTTAGCAAGCTTCAAAGATCGGTTTGTCATTACCGACCCAGACCTAATTTACCTCGATGGCAATTCGTTAGGACGCTTGCCCAAAGACACGCGGGCCCTGCTCAATGGCCTCATCGATGACTGGGGTGACCGCCTCATTCGATTTTGGAGCCAAGACCACTTCAACATTGCCACCGACCTTGGCGACAAAATTGCCAAGCTAATTGGTGCCAGCCCCGGCGAAGTCATCATTGGCGAATCAACATCCGTTAATATGTACAAGCTGTTTATGGCAGCGCTGCAACATCAAACTGGGCGGACACGCATTGTCACCGACAATCTCAACTTCCCGTCTGATGTTTACATTTTGTCTGAGATCAACCGTTGGTTAGGCAACACCCATTCTGTAGAAGTGGTTGCATCGCCCGACGGCATGACCGGCCCGGTCGATGCCATCAAAACCTTGTTAGATGAAGACACCGCACTGCTGACCCTGTCAGGCACAGTGTTCAAAAGCGCCTACACCTATGACATGGCGGACATCAACGCCGCCGCCGCTGCCGCAGGCGCGTTGGTTGTGTGGGATCTGAGCCACTCAGTTGGGTCGGTACCGATTGACCTCAACGGCTCTGGCGCAGACATGGCAATTGGCTGCACCTATAAATATGTCAACAGCGGTCCGGGCGCACCAGCATTTTTGTACGTGCGCAAAGACTTGCAAGAAAAACTATTCAACCCAATTGCAGGCTGGTTTAGTCGCGAAAATCCGTTTGATTTTGGACTCAATTACGTGCCCAAAACTGGCATTGGCCGCTTTCTCACGGGGACGCCAGACGCCCTCTCCATGGCTCCCATTGGCGTTGGAGTCGATATTCTGCTTGAAGCCGGCATGGATCGCATTCGCGAGAAGTCGGTCGCGCAAACCGATTATGTGATTGCTCTCGTCGATGAATACTTAGCGCCCTATGGCTTCACCATCAACTCACCGCGTGATGCGAAATATCGTGGGTCGCACGTGGCCGTTGGTCATCCTGAAGCATGGCGTATCAACCAAAGCATGATCAATGACATGAACATCATCCCGGACTTCCGTGCGCCAGATAACATTCGCCTCGGCATTACGCCACTCTATACAACGTACACCGACATCCACGCGGCCATCATGCGCATGAAAAAAATCATGGATGAGAAACTGTATGAGAAATATACGATGGAAGCGTCAGCGACAGGAGTGACTTAAACAAAGTTTTATGGGACGCGGACAAGACCGGACGAGAGCGAATTTGCAGTCACCATCCGCGTTTTCCGCGCTCGTCCGCGTCCCATTCTCCAATAGATATGCTTGATTTCTCAAAATACGACGTCGATCCCATCCGTGGTTTTCTGCCAGCAGAAGACCCGCTGATTGACTTGCCACCTGCGTTTGCCGAATGGAATCGGTTGGCGAATGAGCTGCCATATTTGGTGCTCACCAGCCGTGTGCGCCGCGCCTTGGCAGACTTTGAAACGCCAGATTTAGCGCTGTTGCAAACGACAGCCGAACTGGAACGCGCAATGCAGATTTTGTGCGCGTTGGGCATGGCCTATATCTGGACCGAAGAACCAGCAATTACGCGCGTGCCAGCCCCCCTTGCAGTTCCTTGGGCGGCAGTAGCAGCTCGGCTCGGGCGCCCACCCATCGTTACGCATGCAACGGTGGTGCTCAACAACTGGCGGCGGATTGACCCCAATGATGGCATTCATGCGGATAATTTAGCGTGCATCCAACATTTCATGGGCGGCATGGATGAACAGTGGTTTTTCACCGCCACCGCCGCTCTTGAGGGCATTGGCGCACCCGCCTTACTGCCATTAGCCCAAGCCAAAGCCGCTGCCGCGCAAGGTGACACGGCCACAGTGACCACGCTCCTAACCAGCGTCAATCAAATTTTTATGGATGTGAATGCCGCGCTGCTGCGCATTTATGAAAAATGCGAGCCGTTCATTTTTTACACCCGCATCCGGCCATTTCTAACGGGCTGGGACAAGGACGGCATTATTTTTGAAGGCGTCAGTAATGAACCACTGAAATTGCACGGCGGTAGCGCCGCCCAAAGTAGCCTCATCCAAGCCTTTGATGCAGGACTGGGAATCGAACACCTGCATCCAGAGACGCAGCCCTTTCTGCTGCTGATGCGTGACTACATGCCGCCAAAGCATCGGCGGTTTGTGGAAGACTTTGCCAAAGGCCTGTCACTGTACGACTTTGTGCAGGCCAATAAAACGACTGCCCCTGCCTTAGAAACTGCGTTCAACGCCTGCATCGACCAGCTCGATGCCTTCCGCAAGGCGCATATGGAAGTCGCGGTGCGCTATGTCCTGAAACAAGGCAAACATGGCGAAGACGGCCTTGGCACAGGCGGCACGAGTTTTGTGCCGTTTTTGAGTGAGGCGCGGAAAGAGACGAAAGCGAAGAGGATTTGAGGAGTGACGAGTGATGAGTGAGCTAAACCCAAGTGGTATTCGAAACCGCTGGTTTATTTCACTCGTCGCTCCTCACTCGTCACGAATATCACCCAATACACCATGACCAAATACCACCCCTTCAATTTCCAACACTGGATCAACACCAACCGTCATCTACTCAAGCCGCCTGTTGGCGCAAAGACGCTGTTTGAAGAGTCCGGCAGTTTTATGATTTTTGTCGTGGGCGGGCCAAACTCACGGCGCGATTTTCATTACAACGAGACGGAAGAATTCTTCTATCAGCTCGAAGGGGAGATGACGCTGCAAATCCGCGAAGACGATGGCACCTTGGTCGATGTTCCCATCAAGCAAGGTGAGATTTTCTTATTGCCAGCGAAGCTGCTGCACTCGCCGCAGCGGGGCGCGAACACGGTCGGGTTAGTCGTCGAAGTCAAACGCCCCGGCACTAAGGATGCTGTCTTCTGGTTCTGTGACAACTGTGGCGAACAGCTCTACACCGCCAGCTATCAGTTTGACCAAATCGGCACTGAGCTGAGTCCGGTTTTGGAAGCCGTGCATGCCAGCGAAGACCTGCGCACCTGCAAAACCTGCGGCGATATTTTGAAGATATAAATACTTGAGGCGTAATTGGTAGGCTGAGCCTGTGAAAAGGTTCAATGCACTTTGGCATGCGAAAGTGCTGTTAGTAGAAAGAAGAACTGACTCGAGTTGCACGTTCGACGTTGCTCAGTGGGGGACGTATTACATCATTTTTTCTGTCACCACCCGTCGTTTTGAACAAGAGTGATCATTTAAAAACTTAGAGCAAATACTGCGTCTTAGCTATTCAGATTGCACTTACTCGCCCCCACTGAGCGAAGCCGAACGTGCAACTACAGATTAAGATCTCTGACCAAACACAGCACTTACAATACATCCCGATTGCCGTCTAGCACTACTACACTATGAGCACACTCACTGAAACGAACAATTTGATGACCGGCGCGCGCTATCTTGACTCGCTGGACGATGGACGCGAGATTTGGTTCGATGGCGAACGCGTCGGAGACGTCACCAAGCACC
>JAHDBS010000280.1 GCA_020630225.1 Anaerolineales bacterium
AACGCTGTAATTTTTGACTTTGACGGTACGCTTGTTGACACAGAAACCTGTGAATTTGAAGCCCGCCGCGCTGTATTTGCCGAACATGGCATTCAGCTAACCATGGAAGACTGGCAGCATGTCATTGGCCTTGCGACGTTTGAATTTGATCCGCTGAAACCACTCGCAGACAAGCTTGGTGACAGCTTCAATCGTGCTGCGACCCGCGCCAAAGTCAGCTATGCCATCAACGAGCAAGTTCGGCAGCAACCGCTGATGGCCGGCGTCGCAACCCTGATTGAAACCCTACTAGCCAACAATGTCACCATCGCTGTGGCGTCTAATTCCTTTCATAACTGGGTAGATAACTGGCTGGCTTACCATGGTCTGCTGCCAAAGCTCGCAACAGTTGTCTGCCGCGATGATGTCAAAACCGGCAAACCCGCACCTGATATCTACACCCTCGTGGCAGAAAGACTTGGGTTTGCACCAGAGACAATGGTCTCCGTTGAAGACTCGCATACCGGTGTAATGAGCGCAAAAGCAGCTGGTCTACAATCGGTTGCTGTGCCGTTGCCTTACATTACTGCCCACGACTACAGCGCCGCCGATTTACGCGTTGACAGCATCGCTGACCTTTCTTTGGAGACACTACATGCCCTTTGCGCCTAAATTCAACGCGGACGGCCTCATTCCCGCAATTCTGCAAGACGCAGACACCCACCAAGTCCTAATGATGGCGTGGATGAATGCCGAGTCGTTGCAGCTTACGCAAGAGCGTGGTGAAGCTGTTTTTTGGAGCCGCAGTCGCCAAGAGATTTGGCATAAAGGGGCAACATCCGGTAATGTGATGAAGGTGATCAGTATCACAGCAGACTGTGATCAGGACACTTTGTTGCTACAAGTGCACCCAACTGGTCCCGCTTGCCACACAGGCGCGACATCCTGCTTTTTCAATATCGATAATTCTTAAATTTCTGCCGATAGTCGCGACATGGTGCGCCATACCATTACTACCGGTCAACAATTTTTATGTCCATGATTCACGAACTCGAAGCGATCATTGCTGATCGCAAAGCCAATCCACAAACTGGGTCTTATACCAACACGCTGTTTGAAAAAGGCCTCGACAAGATCGCTCAAAAAGTTGGCGAAGAAGGTGTAGAAGTCGTCATCGCCGCGGCACTCCAATCCAATGAGCGCCTAGTGTCTGAAAGCGCCGATCTCATCTATCACTTGTTAGTGTTGCTGGCGCAAAAAGATGTCAAACTCGCTGAAGTCGAAGCTGAATTGCGCAAACGCCATCAACAGCCAACAGCGAACAGCCAATAGCCGCTTATGCCACGCCAAGTTTTTTTATTTGATGTCGACTCAGTCTTAGTCAATCCGCTTGGCTATCGGGCTGCGCTTCAGGCCACCGTCAATTACTTCTCTCAAATGATGCGCTGGGGTGACCAAGCGCCAGACATCGATACCATTGAGCATTTTGAGGCCATTGGCATTTCCAGTGAATGGGATTCAGCCGCGATCTGCCTCGCAATTCTTCTACGAGAAGCCCGCAAAGCCTTTCCTCGGCTGCCTGAAACACTGTCTGACGCGCTAAAAATTATTGTGCAGCGTCGAGTCACCCTCAGCGCCCCACCCAATTACAAGCTACTCAGCACATGGATCATGGAAGACCATCGCGCTGGAGAAATTCCATCTGAGACCGCTTTACGCCGTTTTTCAGGCGACAAATGGCCAGCAGCAGATCCATTACTCAGCAGCGTATTGCTCACAACGCGTGACGTAAATCAATCTGCAACGACGCGCATTTTTCAGCACTACACATTAGGTAGCGATCATTTTGAACAAACGTACGGATTTCCGGCCCACTTCAAAACCGAATCGCTACTCGCTAGCATGGATCAACCACTGCTCTATGCTGATGTTGCTAAACGCGTAATGCACGGCACAGCAGAACAACATATGTATGCAGCCGTTTACACCGCACGACCATCTTTCCCCCCATTGGATGTCGAGACAGGTCATCAAGGTTACGCTCCTGAAGCTGAAATAGCGTTGGATATTGTGGGACTAAGCCGCCTGCCACTCATTGCAGAAGGCAAGCTGCGTTGGCTAGGTGAACAGCTTAACGTAACCGGTGAGCATTTCTTAAAGCCCAATCCGGTTCAGGCACTCGCTGCTGTAATGGCAGCATTAGCTGTTCCACAAAGCGTGGCTGTTTTGAGCGCAGAAGAGATGGTACGCACAAATAAGCTCGCACCGCAACTAGAGCCATTTGTTGGGCATCCAATTGATATCTTGGTCTTTGAAGACTCTGCCAGCGGTATTCTCGGTGGACAGGCTGCTGGTGAGTTACTAAATAAGTATGGCATCCCCACCCGCGTCTTTGGATATGGCATTTCACCATTAGCAGTCAAACAAGAGAAACTAGCAGCAACAGGCGCAACCCTCTTCGACGATATCAACTTAGCCCTTTCAACACTGGAGTTTTAGGATGAACTATCGCAATTTAGGCCGGACAGGCGTTCAGGTCTCTGAACTTTGCTTAGGCACCATGCAATTTGGCTGGAGTGTCAACCAAACCGACTCATTTGAAGTTATGTCGGCCGCACAAGCCGCTGGCATCAACTTTTTCGATACCGCCAACATTTACTCCCGCTGGGTAGATGGCAACCCTGGCGGAGTCTCTGAACGCATTATTGGCAATTGGCTAAAGATGTCAGGCGTCAAGCGAGATGAAATGATTATTGCCACCAAAGTGCGCGGGCAAATGCGGGAAAGCGGTCCAAACAAAGAAGGCTTGTCGCGCCAGCACATTATGTGGCAGGTTGAGGAATCGCTGCGGCGCTTGCAAACCGACTACATTGATTTATATCAAACGCATTGGTTTGACGAAAACACGCCAATTGAAGAAACCTTGCGCGCCATGGATGATCTCGTTCAGCAAGGCAAAGTGCGTTACATTGGCTGCTCAAACTATCCTGCTTGGCGATTGACTGAAGCAACCTGGGCAGCAGAATATTACAAATATGTGCGTTACGAAACGCTACAACCTCACTACTCGCTGGTCAAACGCGCTGAATTCGAACGTGAATTACAGGACGTTTGCGAAACCTATGGCATTGGCGTCATTCCCTACAGCCCTTTAGGTGGTGGATTTTTGACTGGGAAATATCGGAAAGATGCACCTCAACCAGAGAGCGTTCGCGCAGCGTCCGTCCAACGGTATATGACAGACAAAAACTGGGCTCTGCTAGACACCATGGATACTATTTGTGCAGATCATGACAAGAGCCTGTCCCAGTTAGCACTTGCATGGGTGCTAGACCAGAAAACAATTGTGTCACCCATTATTGGCCCGCGAACGTTAGACCAACTGAATGACAATCTGGGAGCAGTCGATTTTGGACTTACGGCCAAGGAAAGCGCTTTACTTTCTGAAAAATCAGCTTGGCGATAAGACCAGAGTTGACCTCTTAAGCCACCATCTAATGCTGTAGTTAGAATTTTTATACCAGACAACGATAACTATAACTAACTTATTACTCACACCTTACGTGTTCAATGCTAAGGTTATGTGTCTCAAGTTCATCGAATTGCTTTTCGGCAACGTTTTCCATCATGGGAGCAAATCACATGCAGGACACAGAAACCGGCACAGTAAAGTGGTTCAATAATCGCAAAGGTTATGGCTTTATCGAACGACACACTGGCGATGATGTGTTTGTTCATTACAGCCAGATAAACACGGCTGGTTATCGCACGCTGAACGATGGCCAATTAGTGGAATACATTCTGATTGAGTCCGACAAGGGCTTTCAAGCTAATAATGTCACCATTGTGAACTAATTTCATCGTCCTGATTGCAGTCACCCCTGCTACGACGCGGCGCACATGCGCCGCGTTTTTGGTTAACCAACTTAGGCTAAAATTGGCAGAGTATGTTTCGGCAAATTCAGCTCAAACTACGGTTAGCCTATTGGACTAACCGACCCGACGCAAACACGTAACTTTTCTAGCGCATTATGTGTTTTTGATGACGTTACTAGCTTGACGACCAATTTATACATGTCAGTAACAGTGATGAATACTGACATGGAACACTTATTTCTACCCTCACTTTTGCTGCGTAGTACGAAATACTGACAATTCTGAACTTTATGTCAATCAAACCTGAAATTCAAAAACTCCGAGACCTGAAAGAACAGGCCAAACTCGGTGGCGGGCAAGCCCGAATTGATGCCCAACACAAGCGCGGCAAACTCACCGCACACGAACGCATCGATTTACTTTTAGACAAAGGCTCTTTTCGAGAGCTCGATGCATTTGTCCAACACCGTGGCACTGACTTTGGTGTCGATGGCAGCAAACCACTTGGTGACAGTGTTGTTACCGGTTGGGGCACCATTGATGGCCGCTTAGTTTATGTTTACGCGCAAGACTTCACCGTCTTTGGTGGTTCATTGTCTGAAGTGCATGCGCAGAAAATCTGCAAAGTGATGGATATGGCCATGAAAACTGGTGCGCCAATCATCGGCTTAGCAGACTCTGGTGGTGCACGCATTCAAGAAGGTGTGGCTAGTCTCGAAGGCTATTCCAATATTTTCTTACGCAACACGATGGCCTCTGGCGTTGTGCCACAAATTAGCGCCATCATGGGGCCTTGCGCCGGTGGCGCAGTGTACTCCCCGGCACTTACAGACTTCATTTTCATGGTTGAAGGCACGTCTTACATGTATGTGACAGGGCCAGACGTTGTGAAGGCCGTCACACAAGAAGATGTAACCCATGAGGAGTTAGGCGGCGCGAGTGCGCACGCATCAAAGTCTGGCGTTTGTCATTACGTTGCCGAAAGTGAAGCTGACTGTCTCTTCCTCATCCGTATTTTGATGAGCTTCTTGCCACAAAACAATATGGAGGATGCTCCCTATCAAGCGTCTACAGATGACCCGTTACGGCAAGAAGAAGACCTCAATTCAATTGTTCCCGATGATCCAACCAAGCCTTACGACATTCGTGATGTTGTCAAAATGGTTGTAGATGATGGTAATTTCTTCGAAATCCACAAAGATTATGCTGCCAACATGGTGGTTGGCTTTGCACGCTTAGGCGGCCATAGCGTCGGGATTGTTGGTAACCAACCAGCAGTACTTGCAGGTGTTATTGACATTCATGCCGCAGAAAAAGCCGCCCGCTTTGTGCGCTTCTGCGACTGCTTCAATATTCCAATCATCACATTTGAAGACGTCCCTGGTTATATGGTCGGGACTGCGCAAGAGTACAACGGCATTATTCGCCACGGTGCGAAACTGCTGTATGCATACTGCGAAGCAACCGTTCCGAAGATCACAATCATTACGCGCAAGGCCTATGGTGGCGCTTACTGTGTGATGAACTCCAAGAGCACCCGCTCTGACCTCAACTTGGCTTGGCCAGGTTCAGAATTGGCAGTCATGGGGCCTCAAGGCGCAGTCAATGTCTTATTCCGACGCGAACTGGCGGCCTTGGAAGATCCAGAGCCACGCCGTCAAGAATTGATTGAAGAATATAAAGATCGGTTCGCTAACCCATACGTCGCCTCTTCTTATGGCTACGTCGATGATGTTATCGAGCCGAGCGAAACCCGTCCACGCCTCATCAATGCGCTTGAAGTATTGCAAAACAAGCGTGACGAAAATCCACCAAAGAAGCACGGCAATATGCCACTGTAGGAGCTGCGAATGTTTCAAAAAGTACTTGTTGCAAATCGCGGTGAAATTGCAGTGCGCATTTTGCGGGCCTGCAAAGACATTGGGTTGCAAACCGTCGCTGTCTATTCAGACGCTGACCGTAACGCCTTACACGTGCGTTATGCCCGCGAGGCCTACAACATTGGGCCTGCTCCGGCGCGTGAGTCTTATCTCGTCATTGAAAAGATTATTGAGACCGCAAAAAAGTCTGGCGCGCAAGCTATTCACCCAGGGTATGGATTCTTAGCAGAACGGGCCGAATTTGCCCAAGCCTGTCAAGATGCAGGCATCACCTTCATTGGTCCATCGCCTGACGCCATTACCAAGATGGGTGACAAAATTACAGCGCGCGGCATTATGAAAGCCGCTGGCGTTCCAGTTGTTCCGGGCACAGACAGCGAAAGTGACCTGACAGATGAACAGCTGGTTCACGAAGCCAACAACAATGTTGGTTATCCGCTTTTAGTCAAAGCCGCAGCTGGCGGTGGCGGGAAAGGGATGCGCGCGGTGCATAGTCCGGATGACATTGTGCAGT
>JAHDBS010000281.1 GCA_020630225.1 Anaerolineales bacterium
TCCCCAAAGCGACATGGATCGCTCTTTTTATGCCGCTCTTATCCAGAATTGAGGCTAGGTAATTTCAGTGGGCTTTTTCTCGCGAATTACACGAATTTGACGAATTCACACGAATTTTTACTTGTCATTCGCATATTCAAACCATCCCGTGTCACCCAAATATTTCGAACCGTACCCACAACCTAGGCTCATTAAACATTCACCAATTAAGCAATTCAACAATTACCCAATCCGCCCCCTCTCCCCTTAAACAAAAAAGACCCCACCAAAGTGAGGTCTTTCCATTTGTAAGTCTATTGCAGCTTACGGCAGCTGGATCACATCTCCAGGATAGATGAGGTTACTGGTCAACCCATTGAGTTGCTTCAGCGTATCGACATCTGTGCCGTTATTGACAGCAATGCGGAACAAGGTTTCGCCTTGTTGCACCACGTGTGTGTTGCCGCTAGCAGCAGCGTTGTTGTCTTGCGCGGCAGCTGGCGCGCTGGCACCCGTTGGTAAGTTCAGCACTTGCCCAACTTCCAAGTTATCTGCATTGATACCTGGATTTGCATCAATAATCGCTTGTGGATCTACACCCAGCTTACGTGCAATCGCGCTCAACCAATCGCCTGGTTGTACCGTGTAGGTAGTTGGTGCTTCAGCCGCTGGCGCTTCCGTTGGGGCTGGTTCTGGCGTTGCGGTTGGCACAGGAATTGGCGTTACAGTTGGTTGTGGAACTTCTGCGGCATCATCTGCTGCGTCCGCAGCGGCACCTGCTTCCCCAGTTGGAGCTGGGTCGCTTTCTGGCAGCACAACCTGTTCTGCTTGTGCGGTTGCGGTCAACCCAAAGTTGACAACAGCTTCCAAGGTTTGTTCTGCACTGCCGGTTGCGTCTTGAACGCCTTCGGCTGCATCTTCAACCACATCTTTGGCTGCTTCGACACCGTCTGCCGCAGCTTCTGCGCCAGCATCGACAATATCACCAGCGCCTTCCAAGACACCATCAGCGGCATCCGTAATTGGGTCACGGGTTGTCGCTGGGCGGGTACAAGCGGCAAAGACCAATGCCCCTGCAAGTAAGGTGAGCAACAAAGCTAAGTTGCGTTGCGAACCGAATTTCATCTTCTTTCTCCTAAAATCAAAGTCTGCGTAATTTCTACTTCTCTAATAAAGACGCTGCCATTATAAAGGCTACGGCAAACGTTTGCTTATTCGTCGTCGCCAAGCGCCATCCCGGGCTGGTCAAAGTCAATAATCTCACCCCGATGATTGACAATGATTTTGAATCCCATCATACCCATCCATTGCTGTGCGCCGGCTGGCAACCCGCTTTGGATCAGCTTATCGATGTGTTGGTCGATATTTTTGATGGAGCTGTCGACCATCGCCTTGGTGAACAAGTCGTCCTTGCCCATCATTTGCAGCACACCTTGCGTTGTCAAATCACGGTTAGCCATGATCTGCTCACGCATGATTTTCAAGACTTCGCGATCGATTTGCTCAGCTGGGACATGCCGCCGAAACCCCATGTCATTAATGACATACTGCGGTTCGCCGCCAACCCATGCCAGTTCGGCCGGTTCGCTTGCTTCGTTGAAAATGAGACCTTGAAAAAGTGGTTGTGCCATCCGAGGCGTTTACTCCCAAGCCAATTACTGGCTATTCATATTGACGCTACCGTTCACCCCACAAGGCAAGACTTCTGGGCCGTTTTCTTCATGAATGCGGTAGAAGTCCACCATTTGACGGTAGTCATATTCTTCTAAATCTAAGCGATGTTGCCAGGCAAGCACGGTCAGTGGTGTGGTCATTCCTTGTGCGTAAGGCATGACAATCACCCGTGATTCTGGGCAGCTGTTGAATGGTGCATCATCAAAGAAGCTTTCTGCTTCTGCTTTCAAGTCTGCACAATTGTCAGTGAGTTCACAGTTGTACAACACAACAATGCCACCGTGTTCCATACTGTGAACCCAGAAGCCTTCATCAACAGTTTCGTTATATTTCCCCCAAGCCAATGAGTCCGCATAGTGCGCCCCAGACGTTGGTGGATAAGATGTAAAGGTCAGCGGCGTACCAGGTTCTACGTGGTCACGACCAGCTGACGTTTGAAATTGTGTATTTGGGTTAACTGATGGTGTCGTAGAGCTGTCATAAACCAGTGCCCCTACAATTAGCAGCGCAACGGCTGCAATCCCACCAATTACATAATAAAGCGTGCGGTTTGGCGCTTCAGATTCTTGCGCAGCAGCGCGACGACGTGACGTATATTTTTTTGCCATAGCCTTTTTCTTACTACCGCCTTTTCCTTATTTAGTTTGACCAACATAGTCGGAAAAGGTCAACGAAAGTTCTCTCTAAAATTTTGAAAATTTATTCTACCAAAGGGTTGGTCTACCTTTGCGACTGGGTATTTAAGTGGTGCCTGATCAAATTCGCTTGTCACAGCAAAGAAACGCACCTTTCAGCCGCTTTTACATTATTTTCACATGTAACCGTGTTGCAAGTTAATAGCCGTAGATTAACAAAAAAAACGCAGTGCGGGTTAGGCACTGCGTCTTAAAGTTTTTTGGAGAAAAACTTGGTTACATAATTTGGTCGGAATCGCTTGGAACCGTGGCAAGCCATAAGCGGCGCACATGGTCCGGCAAGTTCAAAATCTCAAGATCACACTTGCGTTCAATCATCCATTGCTGGCTTTCAATGAGCGCAATTACCCCGTGTGAGTCAATTGCCTTTACCCCAGACATTTCTAATGTGAGTCGTTCTACGTTTTGACTAGCAAAAGCGCTAATTTGGTCCTTCAACGTAGCAGCTTGGTCACGTGTGATGATTCCCACAACCTTCAAAGTGACCTCGTCGCGCGACCCTTCGGTTACTCGAATCCGCATATCCTATACTCCAAGTGGTAACACTACCCAAACGGTAACAGTACATTTCCCAAAATCACTCCAACGGCTGGGCTTATTTCGGGTGCATCTTCTGAAACAAACTAGCCGATCTGAAGTGACTAAACTATAGCGTCTCAATTAACCTTAAGAGATATAGAAATAATTGAGGGTTAATTAAGTTAGAACTTGGCGCATTTGAGTAAGAGGCTGCCCGTCACGTGTGCGCAAGGTGCGTGCCACGCAGAGCAGGTATACTTTGCCAAGCAATAGGTTCGTTTTGCCCCACTGCAAAACACGAATAGTAGGTCTTTTTATGTTTCGACACTGGCGTCTTGTATTGGTAGTAGTTTTTGCCGCACTCTTCATTCCATTCACCGCTGTAAGCGCACAAACTGAATATACGGTTCAACCTGGTGACACGCTTTCACGCATTGCGTTTCGTACTGGCGCTAGCGTTGCAGACATCATGGATGCTAATGGGTTGCCCAACCCAAATCTGATTTATGTCGGGCAAACGCTGTCCATTCCCGGCGCCGTTCCAACACCAGTTGAGGTAGCGACTGCGGCTGTACCAGCCTCCGCCCCAGCCGCGCCCGCGCCAATTGTTATTCCACCACCTGCGCCTAGCCCAAATCTGAGCATTCTCAGTGGCGATGATGACATCTACCAAAGCATTACGGGGCCACCGGACTTTGTGGCACAAATGACGCGCGTCATCCAGTGGCTGGAAGTCAATGACCCCGGTGCGTTTGAGCTGCTTATTTCATTTACAGACAGCATTCGCCCTTCTGAACGCGCAACGCAAGCCTATGCGGAATATGTGATGAATGGGGACTATGAAAATTGCACCATCGCCATGCTCTACATGATTGATGATGTCTTGACGGCGTCACTGCTCTATCACGAAGTGTTCCACTGTATGCGTGGGTATCAGCACAATTGGGGAACGGAAGCTCAAGAAGAGATCTTGGCCTACACAGAGCAAAAATATTTTCTACAGCGTCACGGGGTAGACCCGTTCTACGTTGCGCAAATTGACAATTTCATCCTGCGCTATCACGAACTTGCTGCGCACGAGCATTAGACCTAACGGCCTCACTTAGGCAGTTGGGAACCAAAGCGTAAACACGGTGCCCTGCGGGTTGTTCGCCCCAACCGCAATGGAGCCTTGCATTGCTTCAACCAACCCTTTGGATATTGCTAACCCAAGCCCCATGTTAGAACTATCGGTGCGCGCTTCATCAGCGCGGTAGAACCGATCAAAGATGTGGGGCTGATCTGCTGGCGCAATTCCAACCCCAGTGTCTTTGACGCAAATTTGAACCCCGTTCGCAACCGCTTGCGCAGCAATGGTCACCGTGCCATTGGCAGGCGTATATTGCACGGCATTGCGCAGCAAATTCCCTAACACTTGTAACAACCGTTCGTCGTCAGCCACAATGGTTGGCAATATGGAAGGCACCTCCGCTGTCAGCGTGACATCTGCGCTGGCGGCTAGTGGCGTAAACGACTCTACAATGTGCCTCAGAAAATCTACTAGGTTGACCGTTGTCAGCTCTAGCTGCAGCTTATCCATATCGGCTTGCGACAGCAGATCAAGGTCATTGACCAAGCGCTGCAAGTGCCCAATTTCTGTGCTGATTGTTTCTAGCCGCGCTGGGGTAAGCGTCAACTGCCCATCCCGAATAGCTTCGATGTATCCGGCGACGACCTGCAAAGGTGTGGCTAAATCATGTGCAATGTCGGCGGTCATTTGCAGCCGCTGCTGTTTTGACGCAGTGAGTTGGTCGGTCATGGCATTGAACGTTGCCGCCAATTCGCCCAGTTCATCATTTGAGACCACATCCACATACTGAGGAAATGCATCTGTCTTGATGGCCGCTGCCGCTGCTGTTAAGGCTTCCACAGGCTTTACAAACTGCTGTGCCAATCGCCATCCGGCGACTAACGCCGCTAGCAAGGCGATTAGCCCCGCAACCAAAAAGCCCTGATTGGTGTCCCGAATAAAGCGCTGTTCAGAACGGCTCAATGACACACCAGCAGTATCACGCGGGATGAGATAGGCAATGGTTTGCCCTTCCCACAGCAAGGGCGCTGCTTTTTGCATAATCTCTGCTGGCAGAATGTCACCCGGCGCATACGAATAATAGGGCGTCAATGCCCGATAGTTCGCATCCGTAATGCCATGCAAGCTTGGCGGTGGTGGTCGGCGCCCAGGCAGTCCTTGGACATTATCGTGCTGAGGCGGATGCAGGGCTTGGTAATAGGCGTCAAAGCCCTCCCATGTTTGCATCGCGGCATACCAAGCAACAATATCTGCTTCAATTTCAGCCGCGTTTTGGTCAGCCACTAAGTTTCGCAGCCGACTATTGACCGAAAATGCCAGCATGCCGTAACACAACAGCGCTGTGAGCAACGCCACCACTAAGTATGACAACGTCAGCTTGCCTCGAATTGTATTGAACATTGCTGCCTTCCTACGCCTTTAGTCGATAGCCCCGCCCAAAGACCGTTTCTATGTAACTAGGGCGCGCTGGCGTTGGTTCAATTTTTTGCCTGAGGTGATAAATATGAATCTTGATGGTGTTTTCAGAGCCAATAAAACCATTTTCAATGAGCGTAATAGAAAGCGCCGCCCGTGAGACTGCGGTGCCTGCATTCCGCATGAGCATTTCTAAAATGTGATATTCAACTTCGGTTAGGTCAACCGACTTGGCATTCAGGGTCAATGTTCGGGTTTGTAAATCAAGTGACATGCGCCCCACATCAAGGCGTTGCGTCGGGTCTGCTTGAGTCTGGGTGTCGGTTTGTTTGAGCCGCGCACGCACGCGCATCAGTAACTCACGCATGAGAAACGGCTTGACGATGTAATCATCGGCGCCTAGCTCAAACCCTTTCACAATATCGGCTTCCTGACGCTTAGCGGTAACCATAATGGTGGGAATATTGCTATGCTTACGCAGCTTTGCCATCACCTGGTATCCATCCAGTTTAGGCATCATCACATCCAGCAGAATGAGATCTGGCCGTTTTTGCTCCACCAGATCTAAGGCTTCAGCCCCGTTGGCCGCTTCCAGAATCTGGTAACCCTGTTCTGAAAGGTAATCCCCAATCAATTGGCGAACCCCTGGTTTATCATCAACAATGAGAATAGTACGCATACGCTTTAACACAAAATGGATGCGCCGCTGTCACGACGCATCCACACAATACCGATTGACTGTAAAAACAGCACTTAATTGCCCAAAGCCGCTTGCAAGACCTCGATGCTAATGCCTAAGGTTGCTGCTGCTGCTTCGAAGTTAGGAGGTGGTCCACCTAGCGCGTCTCGCAAGGCTTGCTCTGTAATGCCCAGCGTTGCCGC
>JAHDBS010000282.1 GCA_020630225.1 Anaerolineales bacterium
ATGACACTATTGATGGCGGTGCTGATAACGATACGATTTATGGGGATACTCACAATGGTAACGGCAGCGGCAACGACACCATTGACGGTGGGAATGGTAATGATATAAACAGTGGCCCTGGCAATAGTGATGACACCGTGAGCAACGTTGAAGCAGACAATTCAACTGCAGACACGCCCTAAGCATTCCACATAAGACATAATAATCAAAACGGCTCTCCAGTGTGGGAGCCGTTTTTGCGTGCCGCCCTGCGAGGTGGCAAACAGGCTTACTCAGGAGGGAGGTGCGAATGAGTTGAACAAATTTGTAATATCACACTTGCATATCCATTATTTCATTACTCAGGTCAATTTATCTCCGCAATCATAAGGAATCAAAAAAAGGCGCTCAATTGAGCGCCTTTTCAATTACTAACGTATGCAAACCTAGCAGCCGCAACCGCCACCAGTGGTGCCACAGCTTTCGCCTTCTGCTGCTGGGGCGCTTTCTTCGGTGCGGAAGCTATGCCCACAGCCACATGATGACACTGCATTTGGGTTGTCGATACGGAAACCGCCACCCATCAGGTTGTCAACATAATCAATCACTGCACCTTGGAGGTACATCATTGAAGTTGGGTCTACAAAGATCTTGACGCCTTCTTTTTCAAGAACGGTGTCAAAATCGCGTTCTTCGCCTTCAAGTGCCATGCCGTATTGCAGACCACTGCAACCACCACCTGACACAAATACGCGCAAACCATGATCGGTTAGATTGCGTTCTGCAAGCAAAGTCTTTACTTTATCCACGGCCACTGCGGTCATGGTAATTTCTTCATCAGCGACTTGAATGTCGGCTGGATTAATAACTGGGGCTGCCATAATTACGGGCTCCTTTTGGTAAAAATCAAATTTTTGTAATCTCAGTTTAACATCATGTTTGGGGCGGGTCAATGTGGACACCCTGTTTCTTATATGGTTCTGATGAATTCTGAACAAATAAACGATTTATGCATCACACATAGTAGGGTGGCTGCTATCCTAAGGGCGTTACTATGTCTTTGCTGCTGACTAAGCTGTTTCGACCAGCGCCTCCAATAACATTTATTGCTCGCCTCCGACTGCAGGCGCAACTGCAACAGGGCCTGAATGGCAAGTTGACCTTGGTCAGCGCTGCTGCTGGTTTTGGCAAAACAACGACCGTTTCTCATTGGGCTTCGACGTTATCTTCGGTTGCCTGGCTAGCGCTGGACTCATTCGATGATGACCCCGAGCGTTTTATTCGCTACTTCATCGCCGCTTGGCAACAACTAAATCCACAATTTGGCGCAGCCACCATTGAATTATTAGATGCTGCTCAAGTTGGCCCTTTCCCTTCCGCGCAACAAACTTTACTTGTGCCGTTACTCAATCAATTGGCGCAATCTCCTGAGCACTATGTCTTCGTGATTGATGATTGGCATTTCATCACCAATCCGGCATTGCAAGTGTTGCTGCGCTATTGGGTTGAGCATACGCCGTCTAATGTCCATACCGTCATCATTTCGCGTGAACAACCAAAAGATTGGCCGCTAGCGCGCTGGCGGGTACGTAATCAACTGACTGAGATTACAGCCAAGGCGTTGCAATTCACGGCAGCAGAAGTTGAATTGTTCTTTCGTGATGCCGTCAAACTGGATATCCAAGCCGAAACGATTGCTGAACTTGCTAATAAGACGGAAGGCTGGGCAGCCAGCCTGCAACTTGCTGCCATTACCTTTCAAAATGCGCCAGATCCGCAAACGGCGGCAGAACGCTTTAGTAGTCAGCATCATTTTGTGGTTGACTACTTGGTTGAAGAAGTCGTCAATCAACAAGCTCAAGACTTACAAGACTTTCTATGTGCGACTAGCATTTTGGAGCGTCTCACGCCAGAAGCTTGTAACGCAGTTACTGACCGTGACGATAGCCTTGCCTTTCTGCAGCTCTTGGCCCAACGAAATTTGTTTGTCTCAGACTTAGACGGAGCGAAGCGGAATTTTCGATACCATCGCTTGTTTGCGGACTGTATGCAGCGACAGTTGCAAGCGCGCGATTATGCGCAATATCGCGCCGTGCAGAGTAAGGCGTTCGCCCATTACTTGGCTACAGAAGACTGGAATATGGCCGCGAAACATGGACTTGCGGCCGAAGAATTTTCACAAGTGGCAGAGATGTTGGCGGGCTACGCTGAACATGCGTTGTGGCATCAAAACCAGGCCTATTTGGTCTATCGCTGGTGTGTGCAAGTGCCGGAAACGGTGCGGAAGATGCATTCTAAACTGCAGTTGACATTTGGCTGGGCGATGTTGCTGTCTGGGAATGGGGCTGACATCTATGCACATATCGCGGCCATAAAGCCGGATATCGAGCAGGAAAACAACCCGGCGCGGACAGCGGAGTTTATTGCGTTGCAGGCGGAAGCAAAGTTGTTTCAAGCGGATTATGCTGATGCAATTCAGCAGTTGAATGCGATTGACTATGCGGCGCTCTCTAGTGAACAATGCTTGATGTTGGTGCGTCAGGTGCAGGGCTATGCAAATCGCCTCAATGGGAACATGGCGGTGTCGGAACAAGCACTCACGATTGCCCGTGATACTGCTTTTGCACAAGATAATCAGTTAGTGTGGCTGGCCGCGATTATGGACTTGATTGTGGTGCATATGATGCGCGGAAATTTGCGTGCGGCGGAAGCGGAGTATCAAGTTGTGTTGGATCGTATTCCGCCACAGCAGCGCCAGCTGTATGCGATTCTGCCGTTTGGCGCAGTGCGAACAGGGTATTCACAGCTCATGTGCAATCACATTGGCACAGCGATTGAGGCAGTGCAGCAAGCGCAAACTTGGCTCGCTCAATCTGTCTATGAAAGCACGCTTGAGTACTTTGCGCTCATCGTCAATGCATATTGTGTGTATGCGCAAGGGAATGTCGAACAAGCTGAGCGGTTTATGTGTCAAGCAGTTGAAAGTGCCCGGCGCAGCAATCGATCACGGTTGATTTTGGAGGCCGAAACGCATGCGGCGAATCTAAATTTATTGCAAGATGATTTGGCCGGTGCTGAAGAATGGGTAGCGGCCTTTGATGCTAATTTTGATGACACCGTGCCGATTTATCAACGGAATGAAGCAGAGATCGTATATGCGCGTTGGCTGCTAGCAACTGATCCAGAGACGGCGCTATCGCGCTTAACAACTTTGTGCGACAAGTTCTTTGCAAATGACTGGATTGATTTATTTCTCAACGCTTTAGTGTTGCGGGCACTTGCGGCTCAAAAACTTGGTAAGTTAGACGAAGCAATGGCTGCGCTTGCCCAAGCGTTTGAGTATGTCAAAGCCGAAGGCTATTTATTTCCATTCATCGTGGCGGGACAACCAATGATTGCCTTGTTACGGCTGGCCCAACAGCAAGGGTTAGATAGTGACGTTATCGGCAAAATTCAGTCGGCGTTTTTGCCCGAAGTGGCTGTCAATCAGCCGTTGGTCGATCCGCTAACTGCGCGTGAGTTGGAGATTTTGGGGCTAATTGCAGAAGGGCGCTCAAACCCCGAAATCGCAGCGCAATTGATTATTGCAACAGGTACAGTTGCGCGGCATACCAATAATATCTTTAGCAAATTGGGCGTGCGTAATCGTACTGAAGCAACGACTAAGGCGCGTCAGTTGGGGATTTTGTTTTCGACATAAGGTAGTGTCGTGAGGCATCATGGCGCATCAAGCTAAGAGTTGAAAGACCACATTGTCCGAAGAATTCGTCATCCTGAGTGCGAACGAGACGTACTTGGGTATAAATTTTGATTGCGCGCGAAGGATCAGGCTTCGTATTTCAAGAGATTCAGCCATGAAGATACTATGTCTGATCCCTCACGCGCGATGGTATGGGCTAATTTTTCCCAGCGCAAACGCGTTCAGGATGACGAATTATTGGCTTCAGCCAGCAGAATGACATTAGCTTAATGCGCATGTGACATGATGCATCATGTCACTACACTATGCCGACAACTTCTCCGGCTGCCATCGCCAACGTTCCTTTGCAAAGGACAAAGCCAAATCCAATACTGATGCATCTCCAAAGAAGTGCTCACGGTAGCCGCCGCTGCCTAAGAACCCTGTGTCTTTTTTGAACAAGTCTGGCCGGATCTTATTGCGTGGTAAAGAGGTTGCGCCTTGCAATAATGCAGAGAATGGCCGCGGCATCCACGGGACGCTGTCGAATATCGCTTCGATTTCTGTGCGAGCTTCAATTACAGCCAATGGACTGGTGAGATCCACCGCTTCCATAATCGTATCGATCTGATTTGCAACTGCGTCATATTCAGCAAACCCGCCACCGCACATCTTGAGTGTAAGCAGGGCTGCGACATAAGCACTTCGATCGGTCGCGTGTTCAGCGCGGATCACGTTGAGTTTGACATACTCGGTGTAAGCGCCGAGCAACCATAGCGTGCTGTACGCCTGCCATAGGCTGTTGTGTCCCCAAGATTTATAGCTGTTTGCAACCAGTCTGTCGTTGGTTTTGAGAAAGTTCTGGGTAACGGTTTCAAGCGGTAGAAATGCGTCGCGGCTGTAGGTGTCTTCTGTCAATAACAGATGGGCTAATACGAAGACGCTGGTCAGGGACACATACAATCCTTTTGAATAGAGCGGGTCAATAAACCCGGCTGCGTGTCCCAACAGCGCCCATCGATCTCCTACAACCTGTGTCGATCCATACTGAATCCGTGGGGCGCGTGTCCAGCCGCGAATAGCTTTGCCGGTTTTCAATTGTTGATGAATTGATGGAAAGCGCTGAATAAAGTCAAAGAATTCTGTTTCAGGAGAAACATCATTGCGGGCAGGGTGTTTGTCGGGATCTAGCAATAGTCCCACGCTTTTGACTGGATTAGTCGCCCCTTGGAAATTATCAAACGGAATCACCCACAGCCAGCCGCCATCAAAGACGTGATGTAAGGTGCCTTCTGCCATGTTGTATGGGCCTTGCTCAGCGTGATTGGGCACAGCGTCCACATCAATCATGTGGGTAAAAATTGCGCGCGACTTGGTTTGTTGGACTTGTGTGCGCAAATTGAATTTCTGCGCGAGCAGTGACCGAAATCCGCAGGCATCAACGAGGTATTCGGCGTTGTATTGAAATCCGAGGGTGTCAACCAAGGTCACGCCGGAGTCGGTGAAGTTTGCATCCCGAATTGTTGTGTTTTGCTGGACGGTCACGCCATATTTGATCGCGCACATCAGCATAAAATGGTCGCTATCTTGACGATAGAGATGAAGCTCATGGCCGTGAGGCTCTTTGGGGATGACGGCCTGTAAGGTGTGGTCTGGGTTATGCGGTTGCCCAGTTTGATGATGCCAAAATCCAAAATGGCGTTTGACCCCATGTGAGGTGCCGACTTTGTCGCGGAATTTCTCAGAACTGAAATAAGCAATTTCTGGAATGTCATAGAAATGCGCAATTGCACGCATCATTTCGCTGGTTTCCAAAATCATCGATTCCCCAATTGCAAAGCGTGGGTGCTCTTTGGCTTCAAATAGCAAGACTTGCTTGCCTTGCTTCGCGAGAATACAGGCGAGCGTGGTGCCGGCAAGTCCAGAACCAATGATGGCTACGTCAAATGTCGGTTGGGTTGGCATGAGGATCTTTGAGGTGTGTGATGAGACGGGATGCTTCGAAGCAGCCCGTCTCGTGTAATAAATCTAGGCTGGGATTTCACGGACCTGGCTGAAGTCCACTTCGTCTAAGCTGACTTTCTTGCCCGTTTCAATGAAGGCCTTCAACCCGCCCGGAACGCCTGAGATGTTCTTGCCAAAGCGCGGTTTGATCATGTACTTGTCCATTAGCTTGCCAATCGGGCCGAGCTTCATTTCATAAGCCATGGTCATGCGCATGCGGGTGCCGCCGTTTTCATCAAACAGCTCTAGCGTGGCAACTGGATTGCGCCAAGGTGGCATCCCTTTGCCGTCCGCGATGAGAACGTCCATACTGTGACCCTCTTCCCAACGCAGGACGCGTTCTTCAATGTAAAGGTTGCTGCCTTCAAAGTTGCACTGGCGTTCAGCCCCTAGCCCTTCGCCTGCGGTCTCGTTGATGGTGAACGACTTGGCAATAGCAGGATTCCATTCATAGATATTGGCGAAGTCTTTCAGACCCTTGTCCCACACTTCTTCACGCGGGGCGTCGATCCAAGTTTCACGGATAATTTTTGAGGTCATTGATAGTTATCTCCTTTTGTATAACTGTGTAT
>JAHDBS010000283.1 GCA_020630225.1 Anaerolineales bacterium
CAAGAGGGCGCTACTGAGCCCAAAGCGTAAGCCAGGGTGTAGCGGGCGGCGTTCTGTAACCTCATCAACAATGTCTTTGGGTTCTGGCTTCGGCTTTAGTCCTAAGATGTTGCCAGAAATCAGATCACGACGGGAGACAGCGCCATTTGTTTTCGGTTCTGGAATTGGCGCAGGAGTAATGACGTCATAAGTGACTGTTTCACGTACGTCTTCAAGTTGTTCACACAAATAACGAAAGCTGTTCAAGGGCGCATCATTAAGGATTGGCTTAACGATTGCATCGATAGCTTCAATGAAGTCAGATGGTGAGGAAAAGGCGCTATACTCGGCTAAGTCTCGGTGGACATCTACCAGACAGTCACCCCAAAACACTTCCCGATCATCAACAACGATGCCAACTGACAGTACGCTGCCGGGCGTTGTGGTTTGGTAGTCTGCCCAATTTGGGTGATAAGGAGAAGTGAGAATGTTTGTAATTTTGGAGTCGGTTAGCATGGCGTCTTTTTTGCGTAATACTCGAAAAAATTGGCTGATCTGGGCATTAGCCCTGCTAGTAAGTGTGTGTCTAGTTGCTATTTTAGCGGTAGTTGGTGTGCTTGTGCGGCAATTTGATGAATTTCGCACGAGTATGCAATATCCCAACTCTGTTGAATTGAGTAGCCATGAGAACTACAATCAATTGCTGTCAGGATTTCGCTGGGATGCAACTTACTTGTCTCAAGATGACTTTCGTGATGTATTTAGTTGGTACTCCACGAAATATAATATGGGAGCCGAAGACACGGCCATTGGCCGCTGTAGTTACGTTGAGGCCATTGAGCGCACGCAGCTGACACTAACTGTTATTGGCATGCATCTCTGTGACACAGATGAAGGCCGCCATATAAACGTAACGCGCCAAACAAAGTATGGAAAAGTATTCTCCATCTCTGCTTGGCGCGACTTGTTACGTGATCAGTTCTGATAACTCTTAAGCGAAAAGCGGGTTTCTGACAACCATCGGTCGTTAGAAACCCGCTTTGTAATTACAGCCTAAGCTTCTTCTTTCTCGGGCACGTAGATTACTGGATCAAACGTGGCTAATTCTTCCACTGGAATGTGACACAAGATCTTGTGTCCATCAGCGTCTTCTTGCCAAGTTGGGATTTTTTCTTCACAGATTTTCCCGTTGTCTGGCAACAAGTTGCGGCGTGGACAGCGTGTATGGAAGCGGCAACCACTAGGTGGATTGATGGCACTAGGAATGTCCCCTTCCAAACGGATGTGCTTTTGCACTGCGGTTGGATCAGGAACAGGCACTGCGGAAAGCAATGCTTCAGTGTATGGGTGATAAGGTGGTGCGTAAATTGATTCTGATGGACCAATTTCCATAACCTCACCCAAGTACATTACCGCAATATTGTCTGAGAAGAAGCGCACAACAGAAAGGTCGTGAGCAATAAACAACATTGTTGTTTTGTATTCATCTTGAACGTTCAAAAGCAAATTGAGAATTGCAGCCTGAACTGACACATCCAACGCACTTACTGGCTCATCACAAAGCACAACATCGGGACGACTTGCTAACGCACGTGCAATCCCAACCCGTTGCTTTTCACCACCACTTAGCTGCCGTGGCAAGCGGTCGTAGTAGTTTTCGCCCAAGCGCATTTGTTGCAGCAACTTGATGACTTCGCCACGGATTTCAGACTTTGGCACCGTGCCAAAGCGTTCCATTGGCCGCCCAATTTGTTGCCCAACCGTATAGGATGGGTTCATTGTGGAGTCAGGGTTTTGGAACACCATTTGGAGTTCTTGGATCAGCCCTGGCTCACGTTCTGACAGATCAGTAGTGACGTCGAAGCTCAAGAATTTCGCTTCACCGTTGGTTGCCTTTTCAAGACCAATAATGGTCTTGATCAGAGTACTTTTCCCAGAACCAGATTCCCCTACAATCCCAAGCGTACTGCCTTTTGGCACTTTGAAGGTTGCCCCTTCAACAGCTTTTACGTAGCGCTTCTTGGTTAGACCGAGTGCATCACGAATGCTGCTACCGCGGACATCGTAGTATTTTTGCAGCTTATCGAGTACCAAAATTGGTTCGGTGTCCAAGTTGCGCTTGGTGAGATCTGGCACATCAATGTTGTCGCCAGGAACCCATGCAGATGCATCAATTTCTTCTGCCAAGTGACAGCGGACTACAACGTCTGAGTCGCCAATTGGGCGTAACTCAGGGTGGTCGCTACGACATTGATCTGTTGCATAGTCACAGCGTGGTGCGAACATACAGCCAGAAGGGCGAGCATTTGGTGCTGGCACACGTCCTGGAATTGGATACAGGATACTGCCTTCTTTGTTAGCACCTAGCTTTGGCACTGCACGGATGAGACCTTGGGTGTAAGGGTGTTGCGGGTTCTTGAAGATATCCTTCACCGTACCGCGTTCTACCATTTCACCAGCGTACATAACGCCAACTTTGTCACAAACACGGGCGACAACACCAAGGTTGTGCGTGATGTACATAATTGCCGTATCAAATTCGCGGCGCAGCTCATCGATAAGATCCAGCACGGCTGCTTCTACAGTAACGTCCAACGCTGTGGTTGGTTCGTCCATAATCAACAGTGACGGATTGATGAGCAGGGCGGTTGCAATAACAACGCGCTGTTGCTGACCACCAGAAATTTGGTGTGGGAAACGCTTGAGAACGTTCGCTGAATCTGGCATGTATACGCGTTCAAGCATTTCGATACAGCGTTGCGTTGCTTCTTCTTCTGAGATGCTTTGATGCACCGTCAGAACTTCACGCATCTGATCGCCAATCGTCATACTTGGATTCAACGCTTGCATTGGATCTTGGTAGACCATTGCAATGTTGTTCCCGCGCAATTTACGCAGTTCTTCGCCATCTTTACCGACCAAATCTTGGCCTTGGAAGAAGATATTCCCGCGCTTTACGTAACCATTTGACCCGAGGAAGTTGACCACAGCCCAAGCACAGGTGCTCTTACCGCAACCAGACTCGCCCACAATGCCATAGGTTTCGCCCTTATGAATTTCGAATGAAACGTTTTGGACCGCTTCGATCTCACCACCGCGTACTTTGTAAGCAATTGCGAGATTTTCACATTTCAAAACGGGTTGTTCGTTAGTGTTACTCATGTGTGATGTCTCCGCTTACTTCTGATAACGGGTGATTTCTTCGTTGAGACCATCAGCGAAGAGGTTCAAACCAACCACCAAGGTCACAATTGCAAATGCTGGGACGAGTACAGCCAACGGCGCCTGCGCAAACGAAGGCCGCGCCAAGTTGATCATGTTCCCCCAGTCTGGCTCAGGAGGTGGAAGCCCACGACCCAAGAACCCAAGCGTACCGATGGTGAACACTGCGTAACCAACCCGAAGCATTGCATCTACAAGCAGTGGGCCAATTGCGTTTGGCAGAATTTCACGGAACATGACGTACCAAATGCTTTCACCACGGGTTTCAGCTGCCCGGATGTAGTCACGCTGCTTGATTTCCAACGCTTGTGAGCGCGCAAGACGCGCCACACCCGGAGCACCAGTCACTGCAATTGCGAAGATCATAACCAAGTCACCTTGGCCCAACGCGGTGATCACAACCAAGTACAACACAATCCGTGGGAATGCGATCAACGCATCCAAGATCTGCATAATGACCTGATCCCAGTTACCGCCACGGTATCCTGCAATCAGACCAAGTGTTGAGCCTAGTGTCAGTGAACCAAGAACCCCCCAGATTGCCACCCCCATTGGGATGGAATATTTGGGGATCATAATGTCATTTAATCCCGTTGCACCACTTATAGCGTTGGCTATCGGGATGAAGAACATCGCGGCGATGAGCCAGAGAATACCTTTGCGACGGGTGCGCTTGTCTGATGCCCATGGGAGGGCAATGAGTACTAGGACTACGGCTGCAAAAGCAGCTGCGCCAAACATATATGACCCGACTGACAATTCAGGGACGCGTGTTTTCATCAGAATAACTTGCGTACCTGCCATTGTGCGAGATAACGTGTCACGTCCAATGCGATCGGTTCCTAAAATCAGGCCTTCCTGTGGACCACGATTTGGAATACCGATACTTGCATTTGGATCTTGTGGGGTCCAAACAAATGAGAGTAACCCCATGACTAGCCAGAAAGACACCATTGCCAACCCAATTGTTGCAATGCGTGAGTCTGCGACTAGACTCATATAGTTCCGAACATTGCTCCAAACGGTTGGGGCTTTACTTTTTTCGGTTGCCATAATTATTCTTTCCTCTTCCTTAATCTAGATAGATATTATGAGAACCGAATGCGCGGATTCAGTAGGGTGTAAGCAAGGTCACCAAACAGGCGGGTCAATACCGCCACAATTACAGTAACCATTGCCGCTGCGGCTAAGGCGTAAACGTCACCAAAGATAGCTGATTCAAAGATGTAATCACCCAGTCCCGGATAAGCGAAGATTGCCTCCACAACCACAATCCCACCAACTAGATAGTTGATGTGCAACATGATGATGGTAATTGGTGCCATCAGAGCGTTGCGAAGTGCGTGGCGGAATACAACACGGCGGTAAGGCATCCCTTTGATGATAGCTGTCCGAATGTACGGAGCTTTCATCACGTCAACCATACTCGCGCGGGTCATCCGAACGACATAGCCCAATTCAACAGCTGTCAGCGTTAGAACTGGCAGCACATAGTGCTTAGGTTGAAGTCCTTGACCTGTGAGATCCGCCGACTGAGTGGGAAATAGCTTCCACGTCAGCGCGAACACAAAGATCATAATCAGACCGCTCACAAACTCCGGAGATGATGTCCCAATGAGACCAACGATTGAAATGATGCGGTCAAGTGGACGCCCTTCATTGATCCCAGCAATAATGCCAAAGACGAGTGCGAGTGGCATCACGACAACAAATGCGAGACCAGCCAAAATGAATGTGCGGCTAGCACGTTCAGTTACTGAGTTGAAAATGCTACGACCAGTACGCCATGAAAGACCTGCGTCACCACGCAGAACACCTTTACGGAGTGGAATGTAGTCGACAGGTGCCCCTGCAAGCTCTTGCCAACCTGTTTGTGTTGTTACAAACTCTGTTGCCCCAGATTGATCCCAAAGTGCGCCACGGCCTTTCCCATCTACGCCCCAGAAGAATTTTTCGCCATTTTCATCCGTTTGCCAGAGATCTAGACCTTCTTCTTTTGCATAGGAACCGTCTTCTTGACGCACCAATGGCACAATCATTTGATTTTCGTCAACCTCATATTGAAGGAAACGCCCATCACCATCATCTACATACCAGATTTGGTCACCTGTGCGTGGATCAGTAATGATTGCGAGGTCCTTCCCAATCAAACGCTCAGCGCGCCAATCGTTACCGATGACCCAGTCAACGTAACGCTGCATAATTGGCGTGTCCAATGCGAGCTGGTTTGCTAGTGATTCGCGCTGTTCAGGGGTGGATTCAATGCCAAGAATCTTGACAAGAACTTCACCATCACGCGGATCAAGCAGTACAAAGAGCAGAATCGAGACGAGCACCATTGTGACCATAATCGAGACTACACTTCGGAACAAAAATCTTCCCATAATGTACTCCTAGTGGTTTGCTTGTGCCTGTGTACACAAGCGTTTTGCACCATGTATAACTACCAATAAAACTGAATGCGACAACAGTAGTATTGGATTGCGTTTTGAAAAATGATTTATCAATCGCAAAAGCCAATTGTTCAGGGCGGTGGCAAGGCCATAAACAATGACTGGCGTTTGAGATCGATTTAGAGAAAAGAAAAGCGGGCAACTCTGCGGAGAAAGTTGCCCGCTCAGAATTTTCTAAAGCTCAAGCAGCCGAAGCTGCTGTCGACTTAGAACCCAGTATGGGCGAAATGCTACTATGCGTCCAACCAGACGTTGTAGAACAGATCGTAACCAGTTGGGTGAGCAGTAATGCCCTGAACGTTCTTGTCAGCAATACGCCATACTTTCTTGAAGAAAGCAACACCGATTGGACCACGTTCCCAGAAGATGTCCATCAACTTGCCAACGTGAACGCGGCGAGCGTCTACATCAAGGGTGCTAGCTGCCAAAGCGAGTGTTTCGCCGAATTCTTCATCGGTCCAGCGAGTTTCGTTCCAAGCAACTGGGTTACCTTCGTTGTCAGCAATGTATGCCAATTCAAGCACCATGGTGCTCAATGGGCGGTGCGTCCAAGCGGTAATAC
>JAHDBS010000284.1 GCA_020630225.1 Anaerolineales bacterium
GGTAACAGTGCGTTTCTGTTACGAGGTCAATCATAACGGCCTAATTGTACATTGGCGCTTGTAAACCAGTGGTTAGCGCCAACATGGCCGGTTGAGCGGTTGCGGCTGATTGAGGGAGCCGCCGCGGCGACTGAATGAAGCGGCAGAGCGAAACCGATGGAGGCCCCCGGAATGGCTTTTGGGAAACTATGTTGTTACGGAAGCGCACGAGCGGCCGAGCGAACGTAGGGAGTGACGGTTGCCGCTGGTGTGGCGATTGTTTTATGGAAAAGACTTTGGCCTAATATGTCATTTCTTCTGGCCATATAGTGCGTGAATTGCTGCGGTTATTACCGAATTTTGCACCAAGTGTTATTGCGCCTTCGAGATTTGTATTTCTCAAATCAGCACCCACAAGGATGGCGTTGGTCAAATTTGCATCTTGCAGCATAGCGTATCGTAAATTTGCACCTGATAAATCCGCTCCTATCATAATTGCGTTTGATAAGACTGCCCGTTGCAACTTAGCGCCTACAAGCAATGCGTCTGTCAAAAAAGCTCCACTAAGATTGGCCTTGAATAATTTGGCACCAGACAAGTCTGACTTAGTGAAATCCGTGCCTTTGAGTATTGCTCGCTTGAGATTTTTACCTCTCAAGTCTTCTCTACCCCAATTCTGTCCGGTCAGATTTACTGGCCTCCATCGAAATTTTCTTAGACTATCTTGACCATACTCATAAATTTCATCAAATGATGGTTTGAAACGTGATGTCTTTCGTGTATTTCTGCTACTTCTTGGTTCGCTAAAAGCTTCGGTAAGTGGATCTGACCAGTCTAACTCATAGGCATTTCGCGAATGTAATTCAAGCAACTGTTGACCTTGCTCAGTTTTCGATAATTCTTCATGTCCAATTGTGTCAATCAACAAGTCTTGGAAAGAGGCGAATTCTCGCTCCAAATAGGAGTCTTTCATTAGTTCTGTGTTCTCAAGTCTCCACAAAAACAAGAGGATGATCGGACTAACAAAGATGACAATTACAAAAATATAAAACAACATTTAGATCACTCTTGTGATGGGTTCTGATTTAGTAGTTGCTCAACTTTCTCAATTCTTAGATTGAGAATTTCAAATTGGGCCTCATGCAGTTTTTTGCTAGCTTGCAGCTGATCCTGTTGTTGTTCTACACGCTTTTCAAAGTGCTTTGACAATAACCTGAATAGCTTTTGATATTTCCTTTCTAAATGCAATTGAATTTCAGCATCAATTTGTTTCTTTTTTGATCTTGATCCCACATAACGAATTGCTTCGACAACTGTTGTGACGAGTAAACCAAAACCTGCGCCAAATACAGAGGCTATGATCTCAGTCGCAATTCCTTCAGGTACTAACCCATCCATAATTCAACCTTTTTGGCGTTAGCTCTACCCTTCGTAATCCTCAGCCGCCCTGCCTTCATACAGCGCTTTTGCATTGGTTGCTGAAAATACGGCGTGGCGAACGTGGTCTTCTTTTAGATCTAACAGTCGATAGCTGCCGTTCAATTCGGTCACTGCTTCGATGCGGCGATAGTGGTCGCCGTATTCTGCTGCGTATTGGGCGAGGCCTTGCAGTTTTGGCAGGGCGTCGGCGAGGTGATGGCTGTGCGGATCGACGATGTCTGCGGCGATGCTGCCGTCGGCAAGCTGTGCGAAGAAAATGAAGTCTGGGCGCAGTAACTTGGTGTCGCCATTGTCTAGATAGGTAATGCCGAGTGAGTCTTGACTTGCGCGGGCTGGGTTGCGATACCAACCAAGATTATCAGCACGATCGAGCTCACGTTTGACGATTGCGATTTCCCATGCGTTGAGATGTTGCGGGAATTGCCCTTCGGCATCACAAAGCAGGTGTTTTTCATAGCTTGGCAGCTGGGTTTCGGTGCCGTCTGCTGCGCGTTCGCTGGTCGGTTGGAGCCATTTCTTAGGCTGAGCAATGTCAACTTCTAACGGGTCCGCGCTCATTTCACGAATTTCACGGTAGATGTCTTGCCGTTCGTCGTTGAGGCTTTTGATGTCTACGCGATGCGTCCCAAGCCAGCGGTTCGATAGTTCTTCAGCTTCGCGCTCGACGTAGTCTTTGGCTTCTGGCAGTAGGCCAATGGCCGCGACGATGGTATGTGCATCAATGAGTGCGTCTTCCATGTCATCGGCTTCATCAGCGGAGTTTTCAGCAAGATGTTCGCTGTACGTGCGTGCCAGATCAGGCGAGATAATGCGGGCTGCGCGTTTGTAGGCGTCTTCGATGACAGCATAGTCCGCTGCTTCGACAAAGTCATCAAAAGACATCTCATTTGGTTTGCCGACTGTGGCTTTGACGGTCTTGCCTTCTACTGTCAACACCGATTGGCGTGCGTCATCAATTTTGGCTTGATGACGGACTTGGAACGCGTCTAAGGCCTGATGCATTTCACTATGCGCGGTTTTGCCCGCATCTGGTTGTAAACCGTCTGCTGCGAGTTCATGCGCGAGCGCTGTCAGGCGTTTGACTGGCCGTGGCTGGCGTTTGGGCAAGGCCTTCGATGGCAACGCGGTCAGCTTGTCCCAAACTGAGGCATCGATGGCGGGATTGGGCAGCATTTCTTCTGGATTGATGAGCACGCGTCGGCCGAGTAATTCATCGCCACCATCATCTCCACCTTGCATGAGCGATTGCACAACCGCTTGCACTGAGGTTTTGTTGAAGTGGGGCAGCAAACAATCGACCGCATTTAGGCGTTCATTGCCCGGGATGCGCCGCGCAAGTGGCGTGCGCACCATGCGTCCTAGTAACTGCGTGATATGAGTTTTGTCGGTTGCAGCGCGGAAAGAGACCATCACCTCAGCCCGCGGACAGTCCCAACCGGTGCTAATGGCATCTTTGGCGACTAGAATGCGCACCCAGTTAGCATCT
Organism: Anaerolineales bacterium; assembly: GCA_020630225.1. Lineage (GTDB taxonomy): Bacteria > Chloroflexota > Anaerolineae > Anaerolineales > UBA6668 > JAHDIM01. The sequence continues at coordinate 2,906 of JAHDBS010000284.1, forward strand.
TGGACGCGTTCGGGTTGGATGTACGGAACGCTAAAACCGCCAAACGTCTCGAGACGATGTTCGCCAAAGACATTGGCAATGCTGTCTCGTGGTAAGTCTGGCCATGTGTCAAAAATGGTTTGCAACCACATCCCAATTTCGTCATGGTCGGGCGAGTTTGGCACTTGCAAGACCATCAGCGGCTGCACGACCTTCGGATCAGCTTGTTGGGCGGCATAGTCGGTCCATGCTTCAGAAATGACGCGCAGCTTGCTTGTGCCGCGACGCAGCAGCACGGTGGCAAAGTCACCTGTTTCATCGGGTACATCTAAATTGATAGTGTCTTTTAGCAAACCAGAGGCTTGTACTTTGCTAGAGTCGACCACAACATTCGGCATTGTCGACCGACCTTGCATCCCTTTCATTGCGTCATTGAAGCGCTCTACCGTAGCAGAGATGCCCCACACAACTGGAATACCAGGCACCAAACCACTACCATTGATCAGCTGATTGACGATGGTTGGTTTTGACCGTGCCGACTTCTTCATGCCGCGATGCGCTTCGTCTAACACCAGATACAGCGTTTTGTCTGGGTCTTCAATGGTGTTTTGAATGGTGTCCCAAATGGTATAGGAGCGCAGGTCTGGCATAAGACGGATTTGGCCTGTCTCTTGTTCATCATCTGGATCGTGGCCGCGGACGAGCAAGCTATTTTTAGACAGCTTCTGGGTATTTAGAAAGTACACTTTACCTGCGTCAAAACTTTCGCGCGAAAAGGTCGACTCAACCGTCACAAGGTCAGAAATCGTCAATTTGTCTGAGGCTTCCATTAGGCGAAAGCGCGATTGCTCATTGAGCGAAGGATCATCACTAAACCAGATGACAACGGCGCCCAAGTCTGGCGCAAAGTCATAATCATCTTCACCAAAGAACAAGGCTTCAAAGACGGCGGCGGCCATTACCGTTTTGCCTGCACCAGTGGTTGCAGTTAGCGAAAAGGCGTGGCTGTCGCCATCTTCATGCCAGCGCTTACGCGCCTTTCTCAGATTGATCAGCACGTCTTTGACGGCATCGTCTTGATAGTCTTTTAGAGTAAATTTCATCGCTTAGTTCCCCATTGCAAAGCGGAAGTTAGCCAGATATGACTCATATAACCGCACTGGTTCCACTGTGTCTGGCAGACGTCGGGCAACGGCTTGAAAGCGGCGGTCGTCATTGGTCACGATGTATGCAACGCGCAATTCAGATTGACTAGCAATAGCCCTGGCAAACCAGGCAGCTTTGTCTAGGTCTACTAATAGGCCGTAAGTGTCGACAACTGCCCAGCCTTCTGGCGGCAACGTGTCAATGCGTTGGCCCTGACTGCCAGCGCGCATCCAAAGCAAGGCGGCGATGCGCTCAAAGGCATGGTTGTGGCTTAGTGCAACGGGCGTTTCATAGGTCAGCGTGAAGAACTCCGCATTCTCTTCGAAGCCTTCGGCCATGGGAAATTCGTCTGTAAATTTGTAATCGCCTTTGATGGGCGTACCGTCTGGGGTGTTACCGGTAATGGCAGCTTCAATCCGCGGCTTTGTGATGTAGTCACAGATGCCCCACTGTTCCCATTCAGGGTCGCCCGGTCTTAGCCTTTGGTTGCGCAGATTTTTATGTTCGTCTGCGGCAACTTCATTGTTGGTGATTGAAATACATTGACGCTGCCCACCATCTTGTCGATTTAGGCGCATCACAGCGTGAGCTGTTGTGCCAGAGCCTGAGAAGAAGTCTAAGACTATTGAGTTAGGCTGTCTCTTGGTCAAAAAACGCAATGTATCTTCTACTGCATATACTGACTTTGGATATGGAAACCTGCGATTAGGCAAAATCACCTTCAGCATACCTGCTCCATATTCGCTAGCGCTATGAGAAACCATATTCCAAATAGTTGATGGACTTTTAGTTCCCATAGAATCGGCGAATTCAAGCTCCAAAGCTCCTTCAGAATTTTTTCCGACAACAACTACTTCACCATTATTCAACTTCTCTCTTATTCCTTTTTGTAGATAAGAGATTGATCTTTTTCCAGTGTTGGGATCACGTCTCCCGAACTTGGCATGGCCTTGCACGAGATAATTCTCAAAAGAATCTGGGCTTAATCGCCACATCAGTTCTTGACCGTTACCATCAATTGGCCAGAGTGCAATGGTTCCTTCTGGTACCTCAACTTCTTCGGGACGCACTTTTACTTTTGGAGGCGTACCTGTAGAGTGATAAGCTCCTGTATTTTCATCAATATATATTGGATAAAACATTGAAGGAATTCGTTCACGTCGACTTCCTTCTCCATTTCGAATCAACCCCGCCCAGCGAACGCTTCTCGATTTTCTAGTTTCTTCCCTAAGCATGTCCGCATGCCATGGAATAATTCGTGCTTGACCTATATAAACAAAAAAAAGGTACTCATCTACACGGCTGAATCTTCCCGAACGTGAAGAACCTTTGGGGTTAATAACGCTACTAACCATTTGTATAGTTGCATCTGGATAAATTTGCTCTAATAGTATTCCCAACCGCAAATATTCTTTTTCATCAATTGTTACGATCAAACATGCGTTATCTTGTCTCAAAAGCTTTTTTGCAATAATCAATCGCCTTTCAAGGAAAGCAAGCCACTTGCTATGTCTGTAGAGATCTTCACTTTCAACATAGTCATTGTTATATTTCCAATCTTTTGCACCAGTGTTATAAGGTGGGTCAATGTAGATGACATCAACCTTGCCGCGATGGGTATAAGTCAACGCCTTCAACGCATGGTAGTTTTCAGCGTTGATGACCGTATGAAACGGCTTATCGCCGCCACGTTCCACTTTTCCCGTGCTCACCAGACCGGGGTAAATTTGGTCTCGAAATTCAGCCACAACCACTAGGTCTGCAACTGCGGCTTGGGCGGTTTCATCTTCTGCCGTTTCAATCAGCGCTAACTGTGCTGTGCGCACACCATCGACTTTGGTGATAGCTTTGACCAGCCAGAGACGCTGGTCGCCCTTCTTCTTGGAGCCACGTTCAGGCAGAATGCGCACTTTGTCACCTTTGCGCACCTTGCGGTTCGGCAATTCCACCACCTCTGGGCGATGGCGTTCAAAGTTCAAGCCAAACGCCCGGCGCGAAGACAACGCCTTGAATTCGCGCTCTAGTTCGGCACCCAGTTGTAGGTCTTTGGCTTTTGTTTGGGCAATTAGGTCGGTTAGTCGTGACATGTGAAGCTTGAAATAGTCGGACAATAAAAAAAACGCTCGACCTTTACAAGATCGAGCGTCAGAGAATACAATAGTTTCACTGCGCAAGGCCTAATC
>JAHDBS010000285.1 GCA_020630225.1 Anaerolineales bacterium
TCTCTAAAATCCTCACCCTCTTTGTCGAGGATGTCACGGATTGCTTTCATATGCAGTTCTGAAAACGCAGTTGGGTAAGAGTTCCACTGGCGTTCGGCTTTTGCTGCGATATCGTCTGGAATGACGGCGAGGTCTTGCCCAGTTTGCAGTGCTAGCACTTGCACATGGGCGGCTTTTTCAAGGTAATAGAGCTCATCGAACGCTTGGGCAACGGTTGGGCCGATGACCATTACGCCGTGATTACCCATAAACAGCACGCTTTTGTTTTCACCCATTAGGGCTGCCACGCGTTCGCCTTCTTCATCATCCAAAGCGAGACCGTTGTAGTCACGATCATAGGCTATGCGGTCGTAGAAGCGGCAAGCGTTCTGATCTAGCATCTTGAATTCGTAATCTTTCAAACAGCAGAGTGTCGTCGTCCAAGGCGCGTGCACATGCAGAATACAGCGAGCGCTTGGCATATGTTGATGCAAATGGGCATGCAAATACCATGCAGTTGGGTCTGGCGCGCCTTCCCCCTCCAACGAGGTTGGATCATCAACATCTAACAGTAAGAGATCACTGGCTTTGACCAGTGAGAAGTGCAGCCCTGATGGTTGCATCAGGAATTTACGGCCATCATCTGAGACGGCCACGCTAAAGTGATTTGCAATTGACTCGTGGAAATTCAAACGTGCTGCCCAGCGAAACGCTGCGGCTAAATCAACACGCAATTCTGCTTCAGACTGACGATTATTCAATGTTGGTGGAGCGGTAGCAAGCATAGGGAGGATCCTTTGTTTGATAGTTGGCTAGTTAATTGAGTCGTATGCTACCGAGAATTCAAGCGTGACACAAGGGGAAAGCGAGAGAAATTGATAGCCAACCATAGCTCATCACAATCTCTTATGCCACCACTAGGCACACAGCACCACGCCTTTGCGCTTCGGGGTTAGTAGACGGTAAAAACGGTCAGAATTTAAGATCAAATTTGGACAATCTGTTTAGGTACGCTAATCGAATCTCAATACTATCTTTGGAATCTCTGCTTATAGTTAAAGCGTAAAGGAGCCTGTGCGCAGCGCTCCGGTTGTGAGATTAGTATTGGTATCCATTTTGTCGAGCAGGCTGCAATCACCATGATTTGCACCCGCAGGCACATTTACATTGACATGAAACGCTTTTTTGCCCTTTTCACCCTTGCCCTCCTTAGCGTCGCCTGTAGTGACAGCGCCCCCGCTGCGCCTGCAGAAACCGCAACGCTTGACCCTTCCGTGAGCACTGAAGTTCAAGCGATCACCCTTTCTGAACCGATCAAAATCCTAGCGTTGGGCGATAGTCTGACCGAAGGGTTTGGCGTCGACCAAAGCATGTCTTATCCAGCCCAATTACAAGATAAGCTTTTGCAAAACGGACATAATGTCGCGGTGATCAACGCTGGCATCAGTGGCGATACAACCACCAACGGGCTAGCACGTGTCGACTGGTCGCTGCAAAACGAGCCCGATATTGTGATTGTTGAACTTGGGGGCAACGACTCGCTGCGCGGCGTAGACTTAGCCGTCACGCAAGCAAACCTTGATGAGATCGTGCGGAAATATACGGAAAGTGGCGCAGTGGTGATTGTAGCCGGGATGCAAACAATCCAGAACTTAGGTCCAGACTACACTGCTGAATTTGCAGCGATGTATCCAGCGCTTGCTGAGAAATATAACGCGTTACTGATCCCGTTCTTCTTAGACGGCGTTGCCGCTGACCCAGCGCTCAATCAAGCTGACTTTGTGCATCCGACAGCGGAAGGCTATACCGTCATTGTGGATCGGATATATCCGATTGTGGAACAGGCGATTTCGATGGTGAATTAATTCGTAAAGTGTAATTCGCAACTTGGTTATGGCGCGTGGAGGACTGCTCTAAATCTCAAGCAACCTAAACGCGCTTACGAATTACATATTTCGCATTATCCCCCCGACTTCTTCACCGTATACCCCAGCTTCTCCAATTCGACCACCAGCTTATCGCGGTGCTCACCCTGAATTTCAATCACGCCATCTTTGATGGTGCCACCACTGCCACACTTTGCCTTCAGTTTTTTAGCTAAGGCTTTGAGGTCTTTCTCACTCAGCGGCAAACCAGTCACTACAGTCACACCAGCGCCTTTGCGACCTTTGGTAGATCGGCCTACACGCACAATACCATCAGTATTTTTCGGCTTAGCGTCTTTGGCGCGTTCGCGGCAAATGCAGTATTTTTCCGGACGGCGACAGTCGGGGCAAAGCTTACCAAGGTCAGAGGAATAGACAACGCGTTTTTTCTTTTTCATAGTGATGCGAAACGATATCAACTGCTTACTGAAAACAAATTGAGTGTTTATTAGAAGAAATTACTTCGACCTTTACAGTTCTTTTCCTGTTACTCCGAAACTATTTTCAACATATGCCGGAGCCTCAAAGGCGACAAGTGAGCTTCTACTGAAGGCCAATTTATTTTATAAAACAAATTTCCATTTTTGCCCGATATATTCGGGTGTAAATAGAAACCTCACTTCCGAATCCACACGCCTAAAGCCTTTTTGCCCAAATATGATTTAGCTATCAAGAGGTTGAAACGCAATATCGCTAGGATCTTGCTAAAAACGCTCTTTGATATTCACCATCACACATGATTGAAGAGGACCAATACACCTAATGAGCAGATTCGATATTGCTTATCCCATCACTGAAAACACGGCCGACCAAATTCAGCTAAGCGCATCCAAACAGACTGTATTTGAAAGCAATCACCTCCAGGCAATTGCACTTGCCCCAAAACACTAACATTTTCCCATCAAAGTGCTGCAACCTGTCAGGGTAGTGCGGCACTTTCTATAAAGGACAAATATCATGAACGCTTTAGATCTTGACAACTTTGCCATTGAACCTCGCCCCCTCCCTCTACCAGACCCCATTATCGAAGGAGGCACACCCGAGGAAAAGCTCATACTTACTCAAACGCACCAAGCCTCATTTACGTACTTATGGGGATGTCTTCACGCTGCATATGCCGTTTTTATCGGCGATCAAAGAGCCTCAGATGAGTTTATTCGTTGGTTTGGTGAAACGAATAGGGACGAAAAAACTACGATATTGGGGCATTATTTTGAAACATATATATACATGCATAACACCCCAATCACATATTACTTAGACCAGCACAGCCAACATCCACCAGGCACACCGGGGAAAATCCCTGAAAAGACAGAAAATTCTATTGTGATCTACCCCGACTTTTACCAACTGCCATTCAGTGGCATAACTTCACAAATAGGCGCACTCATTTATCTTCAACTTCAATTGGCAACCACAATTATGACGCGTATAAATGGTATTGAAGACTGCCTAGAGCTTGCACAAAATTCACCTATGACTGCAGTCAGTAATGCAGCCTCTTATCAATATTTCGCTGAGTCTACACTTCCGATGAATTTCGGAATTGACTCGATCGCCACATTTGGTGTTGAACCTCGCACACATGCGACCTTAGGAAACATGTATATTGTGTGTGAATACAATCCGCGCACCCAAACGTTTCTAGTCTTACCAGAATATCCGTCATATCTGACAGACGGCTATTGGAATGCCTTACCTCCAGAATTCGAAAATGGATTTGACTCGATGAGTGCCCTTCAAGACGGACGATTGCGCGTAACAAAAGGCGCAGAGTTTATAGACTATATAGGTGGCAACCAACCAACAATCCCACAGCCGCTCACAGATGGATTTAGTCAGCTGCGAGAAGAATTTGCTAATGGTCTGGATGCAATGGCTTATTTCCCGTCAGAAACATGGTGCTATATTACACGCGGCCCCTTGATGAGTGTTTATGATGGCTTAGGGGAACTACTTATAACAGAAACAGAAATCAGTTATGAATGGGGAGCGCTTCCCGACGCCTTTAAGCTTGGGCTCAATGCAATGGACGGCTTCGACCACGAGCCATTTATGGTTATCAGAAACGGACGCTATGTAATATCTGAAGAGTTACTAATTTTTGAAAGAGCGCCTCAAGGCTTTCTCTTCGAGATCATACAATTGCCAGAGCAGCCGATTGTAATCACATAAATTCTTATGCCACCATCACCATTCCATCTCTTCCCACACACTTTTATACGCATCAATGCCTTCAAAGTAAGTAACTAGATCAGCATAAAACGGGTGAGCAGTGATGGTGGCACTATCCCCAATCACAATCAGTTTACGGCGGGCGCGGGTGAGGGCGACATTCATGCGGCGGGTTTCGGAGAGAAATCCAACGGCACCATCGGCATTGGAACGGACAAGGGAAATGACGATGGCGTCTTTTTCGCGGCCTTGCATGGCATCAATGGAACCCACCTCAATGCCCTCTGGCAATAGTTCGGCCAGTAAGCTTACTTGCGCTGAATATGGGGTCACAACTGCGATGTTGCTTTTCTCAAGACCTGCATCCAATAGTTGCTGTACTTTTTTGACAGTCAATGCCGCTTCTTCCGGATTATTGCGACTGACTTCGTCATCTGGCTGCTGCTCGTCATAGCCTGCGCCAGCAGTGTCGATGAAGGTGACGGCAGTTTCAGTCAAGTCAGTTGTCTCAACGCCTGTCAGGTCAGTAAGTAAATGGGCCGCAACGCTTGGATCAGCGTCGAGTGTGTTCGCATAAAACTGTTGCGAGCTAAACGCCATAATTTGCGTATGCATCCGATATTGCACGGTGAGCTGACGCGAAAGCTGATCGCCATTTTGATGCATGAGACGCTCAAGCAAACTAAGGCTCAGTCCAGCGTCAGCGGCCTTTTGTGACAAGACTGTTGGTGGCAATTGTTGATGATCCCCCGCGAGAATCAAGCGGTCGGCTCGGGTAATAGGGATCCAACTAGCTGGCTCGATGCTTTGCCCTGCTTCGTCAATGACGCAGACATCAAAGTGGAGGTCGCCAAGCAAGGCACTATCGATGCCGGTCAGCGTGCTCAAAATCACCTCAGCCTGATCTAATACGCGTTCAACAGCCTGGGCTTCCATGCGGCGAGCCTGATCGACAAGGTCATCCGCTTCGCGATGGAGTTCTGCTTTTTCACCTTTGGCTGGCCGCGTCCGGCGGTGCTTGAACGCTTCACGACGTACTCCAGCGGCATCCTTCCGAATTTTCTTCGCTTGACGGTAGTCACTATGGTCGGCAACTAATGCATCCAACGTATTGGACTGCACTGCTTCTGTAACGCGCACAGGGTGACCTAAGCGCACTACTTTTGCGCCGCGCTCAATCAGCTTCTCGGCCAAATTATCCACAGCAAGGTTACTTGGCGCACAGGCTAATACGCGCTGCTTTCCAGCAATTAGCGCCATAATAACCGCAGTTACAGTCGTGGTCTTGCCTGTACCTGGCGGGCCGTGAATGAGGGCAACATCGTCTGCATTAAGCGCATGCTGGACGGCCTCTTGCTGCGCCGTGTTTAGCCCAGCGAGATGTTTTTGCTGTTCTGCCGAGAGTGTAATTGGACGAAAGAGCGGTTCGCGCGTGCCAAGCAAAATGTTACGCAACTCAGCAATGCGCGTCGCGCGCGAAGACGCCGCTAAATGTAAGGCGCGCTCCATGCGCTGGCGCGAGATAGCATCGCTGGCAAACTCTAAACGGAACGTGTCGGCATCGGTCTCTGGGAGTTGGTTCAGCGCAATCTCAACCCGTTTTCGATTGAGCGCACTAATCACGCCGCGCCAGTTTTTAGAATCGGGCGTCTCTTCTTCGACGAGTCGAATAGGCGCACCGACAGACAGTCGCGTCCACGGCAATTGCAAACTTTGATTCTTAGGCGCTAGTTGCAGCAGAATACGTCCACCAACGCCATATTCTTCACTGCGAATGACAAGTCGCTTTAGCGATCGATTGGCGTTTTCAGTTTGACGTTTTTCGGAGCGTTCAGCATTGGCTTCAAGTGCGAGCCACGCGAGGAGATTATCGAAGTGTTCAGGACGAATGGCTTGGAGGTCATGCCAAGCACGAATATGCCGTCCATCAAGGTTAGCGTCCGACAGTGACTTGACTAGCCGTGTGACCGTCCCATCTGCAACCGACACGGTGGCAGCACCGTCATTAATTGTGATGTTACCGATCTGTTCGCGGTCAATCCGACCTTGTTCCAGCAGCAGTTTGAACACTGTGCCAGTGCGAATGCCAGCAGGGAGCCCGTCGAGATAAAGTGTTTCCATGAGA
>JAHDBS010000286.1 GCA_020630225.1 Anaerolineales bacterium
GCAGTGATTTGTGAAATCATGAATGAAGATGGCACCATGGCGCGCATGCCTGAGCTTGAAGTATTTGGTGCTAAGCATGATATCAAGATCATCACTATCGAAGATCTGAAGACCTATCGCCTGCGAACTGAAAAACTCGTCGAGCCTGCCGCAGAAATCAATTTGCCAACTCACGCAGGTACATTTGTGGCGCGTGCTTATGAAGACTCAAGCGTAGCTGAGCCTCACTTAGCCATGATGTATGGGGAGTTGCCAACGCCAGCGCATTTGAATGGACATGCCCAACCACCGTTGGTGCGGTTGCATTCAGAATGCCTCACTGGAGATGCGCTCGGTTCACTTCGCTGCGATTGTGGTCCGCAACTGCGTGAAGCTCAGCGACGCGTTGCTGAAGAAGGCTATGGTGCCATTATTTACTTGCGCCAAGAAGGCCGCGGCATTGGCTTGCTCAACAAGCTCAAGGCGTATGAATTGCAAGATCAAGGGTTAGACACTGTTGATGCGAATCATAAGCTGGGGTTCTCTGACGACCAACGTGACTATGGCATTGCAGCCCAAATGCTGCGTGACATTGGCATTGATACCGTGCGCTTGCTGACGAACAATCCGGCTAAGGTTGAAGGCTTAGAAAAATACGGGATCCGCGTTGTTGAGCGTGTCCCACTAATTATTGAAACAAACGATCACAACGCGTTTTACATGCAAACGAAAAAAGACCGCATGCGTCACATCTTATGAGTCGAACTTTAGAAGGGAATTTTGATGGCAAAGGAATGAAGGTTGCCATCGTCTGTTCGCGTTTCAATGACTTCATTGTCAAACCATTACTTGCCGGAGCAGAAGATTCACTTGTCCGGCATGGTGCATCTGCTGATGATATCGCTGTGGCTTGGGTGCCAGGTGCTTACGAGATCCCAATGGTCGCGAAACGCATGGCACAATCTGGTAAGTATGATGCTGTCATTGCGCTCGGGGCAGTCATCCGCGGGGCAACGACTCATTATGATTTTGTCGCTGGCGGGGCATCTAATGGATTGGCTTCAGCGATGCTGGAAACCGGCGTGCCAATTATGTTTGGCGTGATTACTACCGAAAGCATTGAGCAAGCAATTGAGCGTGCTGGCACAAAAGCTGGCAACAAAGGCGCTGAAGCAGCCATTTCAGCTATTGAAATGGTCAACTTACTAAAGGCGATTGATGCAAGCTAATTTACGATTGTTGCTTGTGCGGCACGGTGAAACAGAATGGAGCCGAGAAGGCCGTTTTTATGGCCGGACTAATTTGCCGCTCACAGATGTTGGACTCCAAGATGCCCAAGATCTGATTGCAAAGATTACGCCATTTGCGCCTGATATTGCTTATGTCAGCCCAGCCTTACGCGCTCAGCAAACAGCTGGACCAACGCTGGCGGCACTTGGTCTTGAAAAGATTGACGAGCCTGACCTATGGGAGCAAGACTATGGCGATTGGGAAGGCAAGCATTTCAATGATGTAAAGGCTGAAAGCGCACAGGTGTTTGAACAATGGCTTGCGAAGGAAATCCCGGGCCCGCCAGGTGGCGAAACAACTGCTGTTGTTCGTGACCGCGCGATGCGCGTTGTGTCAAAAATTACGGATTCATACCAAGATCAAACTATATTGATTGTTGCGCATGGTAGTCTACTAAACGCCATGCTGTGCGGGCTAGTCAATGCAGAGCATGGCCCTTCATGGACATTTCCCTTCCAAACGGGCAAGCTGACTGAAGTTGTGTTCCGTGGGGGAACCCCAGCACTCATTGGGTTCAATCGATAGGCTAAAATGTTGCTTATTTAGGCAACATTTTTCTTGACCGAGAAAAAGGAGGCAAATTATGGAAAACTCAGAAAAGACTTCTCCAGAGCAGGACCCGATTGTGCCTCCTGTTGAAGACCCAGTTGTTGTATCCGAACCGGACTACGAAGACCCCGAGCTGTATATCAACCGCGAGCTTAGTTTGTTGCGCTTCCAGGAACGTGTCTTAGCAGAAGCGCGTGACAGTAGCAATCCATTGCTTGAGCGCATCAAGTTCTTAGGTATTGTTTTCTCTAACCTTGATGAGTTTTTTATGGTGCGTGTTGCTGGTCTTCGCCAGCTAGCACGCATTGGTGTACTTGAGTTTTCGGCTGACGGCCAAACGCCTGCTGAACAGTTAGCCTCCATCCGAAAGCAAGCACACAGTCTGCTTTATGCAGCAACTGAGTATTTCTGCGACCACCTTGTCTCTAAGCTAAGCAAAGAGGGCGTACATCTGCTTGATTACGCTGCGCTGAATGACCGGCAACGTAGCTTTGCTGACAGCTTCTTTGACGAATACATTTTTCCAGTACTGACCCCATTGGCAGTTGATCCCGGCCGGCCATTTCCGCATATTTCGAGCTTGAGCCTCAATGTCGCGGTTGAAGTTCGAACAAGCGATGACCAAGTGAGTTTTGCACGCATAAAGGTGCCTGCTTCACTGCCAAGGTTCATTCCTCTCAAGCGGTCTTCAGGTGGCGTTCGCAAAGACGGAACGGTTCCGCATAACCACTACTTTGTTTGGATCGAACAACTGATCATCGCTAATCTTGAAAAGCTATTTCCGGGCATGGATATTTTGTCCGCGCATGTGTTTCGTGTAGTACGGGATGCCGAAATGGCAATCAAAGAGTTAGAAGCGGATGATTTGCTTGAGACCATGGAAATGGGCGTGCGTCGGCGTCGCTTTGGCTCTGTTGTGAGCCTGACCATTGGCGCAGACATGCCGAAGCCTATCCGTGATTTTTTGCTCGATAAGCTGGCGCTGTCACATAATGATGTCTATGAGTTTGATGGCCCCCTTGGGCTTAGCAGCTTACTCAGCCTCAATATTGACCGTTATCAGTTGAAATATTTGCCGTATACGCCAGCGTATCCGCAAGCATTTTCTGAAGATGCAACGCGAGAAGGTATGTTTGATACCATTCGCCGCGGCGATGTGGTCGTACATCATCCGTATGAGTCATTTTCTCCGATTGTCAATCTGCTGGAAGCGGCTGCAGTTGACCCCGACGTGCTTGCGATTAAGCAAACGCTTTATCGGGTGGGGCGCAATTCGCCAGTTGTAGAGGCACTCCTCAAGGCGCGTCGTAACGGAAAGCAGGTGGCGGTTCTAGTTGAACTAAAAGCGCGCTTTGATGAAGAAAGTAATATCAGTTGGGCTAAAGCACTAGAACGCGAAGGTGTCCATGTTATTTATGGCTTGCTAGGCCTCAAGGTTCACTCCAAGCTAGCACTAATTGTGCGTCGCGAACCAGATGGCATGCGCCGCTATGTACATGTGGCGACTGGTAATTACAATGCTGTCACCGCAAACTTCTATGAAGACGTCGGATACTTTACGTGTGATCCAGATGTTGGGGCAGACGTTTCAGATGTGTTCAACTACATCACAGGTTATTCTGCGATTACACAATATAGAAAGTTGCTAGTTGCGCCTGTGAATTTGCGTGAGAGCTTTGTCGAACTCATTCAGCGTGAGATTGATCATCAGAAGCGTGGCCTGACTGGCCGGATTATCATCAAGTGCAATGCTCTCATTGATAAAGAGATGATCCAGATGCTTTACAAAGCCTCTAACGCTGGCGTTGAAATTGATCTGATTGTGCGCGGCATATGTAGCTTGCGCCCAGGGCTGAAAGGCTACAGTGAGAATATTCGAGTTCGCTCTATTGTTGGACGATATTTAGAGCACAGTCGCATTTACTATTTTGAAAATGCCGGGGATGCAGATCTCTATTTGGGTAGTGCGGATATGATGCCGCGCAACTTAGATCGTCGGGTTGAGACCATTGTGCCTGTGAGTGATGCTAAGCTGAAAGAGTATTTGCGTTTTGAAGTGCTCGAAAATTATTTGATTGACACTGAACGTGCCCGTGAGATGCAGCCAGATGGGACATACACGCGTCACCATAAGAAAAACAAAGATCGACAGCATGATGTGCAAGAGCATTTCATGACTCAACATCATTCGTAAAAAGAAAACGCGCCACTAAGGCGCGTTTTTTATTTATAAGTGATTATGGAGTGCTGCCCCAATAATCCCAGCACGATTACGTAGCTGTGCAGGCACGATGGGCGCCTTGACTCTAATATGCGGCAAGAATTTCTGATGATGTTTACTTACACCGCCGCCAACAATAATTAGGTCAGGCGAAAAGAAGAATTCGAGCATCTGGTAATACTTCTCTAGCCGATTTGCCCAGCGCTTCCATGATAGTTCTTCTTTGTCACGAATGCGATCAGAAGCAAATTCTTCAGCTGTTTTACGATTCATTCGTAAATGCCCCAATTCTGTGTTTGGTAACAGAACGCCATTGTTGAAAATTGCTGACCCAATCCCTGTTCCTAAGGTTGTCATAATTACAACACCAGATTGGCCTTTGCCTGCTCCATAGCGAACCTCGGCAATTCCTGCCGCGTCAGCATCATTCACAACCGTCACATTTGCACCCGTCTCCTTTGAAAGCAGGGCGCCTGCGTCAGTACCAATCCACTCTTTGTCTACATTGGCAGCGCTTAGCGTGACGCCATTCTTAACAATTGCTGGAAACGTACAGCCGATTGAGTCGGGTGAACCAAAATGTGCGGCAATTTCAGCAACAACCTTGGCTACTTTGTCTGGTGTCGCTGGTTTTGGGGTTCGAATTCGGTGTCTTTCGCTAGCGAAATCTCCCAATTCTAGGTCGACCATGGCTCCCTTAATGCCAGATCCACCAATATCAATCCCTAAGGTTTGTTTCATGTTTGTTTTTCCTTTGACTTTGCTTACTTATCCTTAACAATGGTGGTATTTACTAACTGTACCTCAATCAATTCTTTATATATGCCCTTGATAACCGATTGTATATTAGATGTGTAGATCTTGTACCACTGAATCATTTTGTGAAGTAATTTGTTTGAGCACAAAATTTGGTCGGTCTGCACTGGAATTATTTTAGATATGTCGTCAGAGTCAATAGGACGTTACGAGATCCTAACTGAAGCAGGCAAAGGTAGATTTGCCACCGCTTACATTGCGCGAGACTTACAAGTCCAGCGCAAAGTTGTATTTAAGGTTTTCACGCCTGAATTGACTGTAAATCCAAAGATCCGCGAAGCATTTTTGCGAGAAGTAGGGCGCAATAGTAGCCTTGAACACTCTGCAATTGTGCCTGTTTACGACTTTGGAGAGTACAACCGCCATGTTTACATGGTTAGCCGCTACATGACAGGACGTTCGCTAGAAGCATGTTTGCAATCTGGCGCGTTTTCGATGATTGAAACGGTGAGCATTTTCAAACAATTGTGCTCTGGTCTCGATTTTGCTCATCGACGTGGCATTCTTCATGGTGACATTCGGCCAAATAACATCTTATTTGATCAACAAGGCAATGCATTTCTTTCGGACTTTGGCTTTGCCCGCTTAGCCAGAGGTGTTGCTTCATTAAACGGCAAGCTATTGCCTGAAAATAATGCCTATTTAGCACCTGAGAAGCAACAACGTGTATTGGTTGACAGCGTTGCTTCAGATATTTACGCGTTAGGCATTGTTCTGTTCAAAATGCTGACAGGCCTATTGCCTGCTGAAGCGAATGCGTTGGCCGGACAGCCGTTCCGGCGCAATGCAGATGAAATCCCAAACATCCGCACAATTCGTCCAGATCTGCCGCCAGGTACAGATCTGATTTTGGCAAAAGCGACGGCACGCAATCCGCAAGATCGTTATACGACCGCTGGCGAAATTGCAACAGCATTAGCTGCTGCGATTGATGTGTCTAAGACACGTAAAAATTCTCGCTACTCCCCAATTCAAGACGCAAATCAGAAGCCAATGGCTTCAGGGATCGTGTCTTTAGAACCTGGTGCTTCGGAAGATATTATTTCTGGCGCAGGTGCTGTTCCTGGCGTGGATGCTGCTGTAGCGTCACGCGCTGCTTTCGGCGGGGATTTTTGGCGAATTTTGCAAACAGTCACGCTGTCTGCGCTTATTGTGAGCTTGATTGGTGCTGGCATTGCGATTACCTACGGCTCTTTTTCTCAAAGAGCGTTTGCAGACACGCCAGATGCAAATATTATTCCGACTACGGCAGTCGCGGTGGAGACAACGCTCACAACCGTTCCGGGCTTTACGCCACCTGCGGCTGTAGCAGAGATTGACTCCGTTGAAATTGCGCAAACTGAGTC
>JAHDBS010000287.1:0-1592 GCA_020630225.1 Anaerolineales bacterium
TGCTTTGCATGTGCTCTTATTTGGCTTCGCTGAAATGTCAACAGGCCCTAACTAACGAGCACACTATCTAACCATCCAACTCACGATGATCCATTTTTCTTTTTCAGATATTCGCAAGATGCAGCAAAACCAGCTCGAAGTGACTTCGAAATTGGTAGCAACTCATGGCCCAGTCGTTCATGCAAAGATTATGCGTATTGCTGACTTCTTTATCATTTCTGAGCCAAGCTTAGTGCGCGAGATTTTAGTCAAGCATGCAGATGACTTAGAACGTGATCCCAATACGAAGGGCGTTTTTCAGCGCATTATGGGCAAAGGCGTATTAGTTGCCGAAGGGGATGCGTGGCGTCAGCAGCGTAAGTTGATGCAACCTGCATTTCATATGAGCCGCATTCAAACCTATGCAGATGTAATGGCACAGTACACGCATGACGTAGTTGAAAGTTGGCACACTGGGCAAGTCATCGATGTCGCTGAAATGCTAACCGCGCTTACGTTACGCATCATTGCGCGGACGATGTATGGCGTTGATTTAGAAGAGCAAACTCAACGGATTGGGTTTCTCATGGGGGAACTTTCACGGCTGGGAGAAGAAGAATTGCGCATGTCTGCTGTGCCGCCAGCGTGGATCCCGACGAAGCATAACCGCTATCAAAAACAGGTGCGGGCTGAGTTGGAAACGATGCTGTCTAAGATTATTGCGGAAAGACGCGCCGATCCCACAGCTTATGACGATTTGCTTGCCATGCTGTTGCAGGCAACCGACGAAGACGGCAATGGGCTAAGCGATGAACTGCTGTTAGATGAGTGTTTCACGCTCTTTTTTGCGGGGCATGAAACAACAGCGGCGGCATTGACATGGGCAATGCATGCGCTAAATCAATACCCAGAGAAATTAGCGTTGGCGCGGCAAGAGGTAGACGATGTATTGCAAGGTAAGCCAATGACGTTTGAGGACTTACGGCGCTTGCCATACCTCGAGGCGGTTATCAAAGAAACGCTACGGCTTTATCCACCCGCGCCGGGATTTGCGCGCGCTGTGCAAACGCCTTTCAGTGCAGGGGATTATGACTTCCCAAAACGCGCCATCATATTCTTCAACTCGTTTGAAACGCATCGCCGTGAAGATCTTTTTGTAGATGCGAAGCGCTTCATTCCCGAACGCTTTTTGGACGAAGCCACAACGCCTGATCGCTACGCATATTTTCCGTTTGGGGCAGGCTCCCGTATTTGCATCGGCAATATGTTTGCAATGATGGAAGCCACCATTTTGCTAGCAACATTGCTGCAAAACGCAGACTTTGCGCGTGTAGATGATGCTCCGGTTGTCATGGACCCGCGAATTACGTTGCGGGTTCGGGATCCACTGAAAATGCAGGTAAGTCTTAGGTAGCTTTTGAGAGATTCAACGCGGAGACGCGGAGAGCGCTGAGTTTTTTCGCTCCCTCCGCGTTAAGACCCTTTTGATACTCTAGCTGATAAGTTACGCTCTATCTAAGGCTCAACCGCAAACAACTGTACTTGCTCACCCACACCAACAGCAAGCAACGTTTGCTTCGGATTTAGCGCCAAGGCGGTAATCGCGTCCCCGC
>JAHDBS010000287.1:1692-6196 GCA_020630225.1 Anaerolineales bacterium
AGCAAGCAACGTTTGCTTCGGATTTAGCGCCAAGGCGGTAATCGCGTCCCCGCCAACATCTAACTTGGCGAACGGTTCGAGGTCGTCTTGGTTTAGATCGACAGCTTGTAACACCCCATCTTCATTGCCGAGCAAGATTAGATTGTCTGCACTAAAGAATAAATCGGCTGTTAGCGTGTCTTCCCATTTGCGGGTTGCAAAGGTGTCAGTACCGTCTTCGGAGACCAAACTTGTGTAATCCGTGCCAATCCACAATTGGGGATTGGGGGCTTCAATGTCTGCTAAGTCAGCGGTGATTTCATAGGTCACTGGGAGCGCAATGTCTTCTGGAATCGATTGGCTTTCAATCTCTTCGCCCGTTTCGGCGTCCCAACTGATGATGTTGTCGGCAATTGTCGTCAGCGTGCCATCGGCGGCAAAGCGAAGATGCGGTTGTCTTGCCGCAACGGAAGTGTCAGTCACCTCGTGTA
This sequence comes from Anaerolineales bacterium, assembly GCA_020630225.1. Taxonomy (GTDB): domain Bacteria; phylum Chloroflexota; class Anaerolineae; order Anaerolineales; family UBA6668; genus JAHDIM01. The sequence continues at coordinate 2,163 of JAHDBS010000287.1, forward strand.
ATAGCTGCCAGTCAACCCTTTGCCACCTGCCAGATTTTGATCTCACCAGTGGGCGCAATCGCTGCGAGGAGATTGCCATCTGGGCTAAAGGCTAAGTCTGCAACGCTACTGAAATAGCCAGCGAGCTCGCCGCCTTCAAATCCATCTTGAACGCGCCAAAGCTTGATGGCACCGTTATCTAAACCGATTGCCAGTAAGGTTTGATCGATGCTGAATGCAAGCGTATTGACTTGCGCGTCAAACTCGACCTCTGAAATTTGTGTCAGCGTATCCAAGTTGTTTGCATCAAGTGCTTCTAGATTTACAGGCAGCGGCTTACCAGGGACTCGAATGTTCCTGATCGGTGTTGCTGGCACAATTGTGTTGCGAGCAATTGGCGTGGCAGTGGCAGTTGCTTCAGGCACGATCGTTGGCGCAGCCGTTACAGATGGCAATGCAGTTCGCTCTTCTAGCGTTGCGCGGATTGTGTAGGTCGGTGCAACCGTACTCTCAGCAATCACTGCCGTTGTATCGATCTCAGCAGAGGTTGGAATTTGAAATACTTCAGTTGCTGGCGCAACGGGCGAAGCAGTACAACCAACTATGAAAAGCCCGAACACTGCGTATAGGCAATTAGTGTAAATCTGACGAAACAAAGAAATGATCTCCAGTCTGTAACCTAGCTGAACTGTCGCAACAGATGAGTGGCGACAGTTCAGCACTATCTCAAATTATGGCTGCGCGTCCTGGCTCAAATCGATATAGTGGCGCGCAATGACTGCTTCTGGTTCGATCCCAAGTAGGGCAAGCAAGTCACGCATCACAGCGGCTTTGTCTTTTGCGTCACGTTGGCTCCACGTGCGGCTTTTGATCTCTAAGAAATGACCGAGTTGTGGCTCAGTCAAGTTATCAATATTGACCGCGAACTCCACACCGCGATAGACAATGCGCCAGCGCAGCCGATCCTTCGTCACCGTATGCTCGCTAACCGGTCGGAAGTATTCACGATAGAAGCGCAACGTATGTGTCGATGGGGCGATGTAGCGCGAACGTGAAATGAGCAGCGATCCATCTTGAATTTGTTCGTCACTTGGGCCAATCAACGTTAGTCGATAGCGGAAGTCTTGCGCTTTGCCATCTTCGCCCACTAACTCATCTTCACGCAACCGCAAGAAGTCCGTTTCTGGGGCATCAAAATAGAAGTAAGTATCGTACTGGCGATAGTGCTTGTGCTTGAGAATGGTGACCTTGTCTGCATCGTTGAGCTGTTCAGTCAGCGCTTCAATCGATGTGATTTTAGCCTTCGCCTGCACTTCAAACGATTCTTGATATTCAACCCCACCAATTGCGACGAGTTTACGCCGCACGCTGGATTCACGTTCCAGCAAGAACACATCGACTTTATGTGCAAATTCGGCTGCTTCGGCTAACAATGCGTCTTCATCTAGTGTTTGCAGATCTTTGTCACGCATGGTCCAAGCACCGTTGACCATCACATCAGTTACATCGGTAGATTTACTGGCGTAAACCAACTGCGCGTAAATGCCATTTGGATCGCGCCGAAAGGCTGGTGCATTGTGGATAGTCGAGATATCGACTGCAATCAGGTCAGCGCGTTTGCCAGTTTCCAAAGACCCAGTGATGTGATCCATATGAATTGCCTTAGCACCATTGATTGTCGCCATGCGAATAGCGTCTTTGGCTGGCAATGCAACTGGATCATGATTGATGCCTTTGGCAAGCAATGCGGCTAAGCGCATCTCTTCGAACATATCTAGGTCATTGTTTGACGCGGGGCCATCGGTCGCAACACCAACATTGACGCCTGCATTGATCATTTTCTGTACTGGTGCAACGCCAGAAGCAAGCTTCAAGTTGCTGGTGGGGTTATGTAAGACACCAACGTTGTGCTCAGCCATCAACGCAATTTCACTGTCATCGACATGCACGCAGTGTGCGGCTAGCGTTTTGGCTTCAAAGACACCTTGCTTGTGCATATATTGAATGACACGTGCACCATATTCAGCTTGAACCCCTTCTACTTCGCGTTGCGTTTCAGCGAGGTGAATTTGGAATGGGACATCATATTCAACCGCAATGTCGCGGCTGGCTTTCAAAATTTCTGGCGTGGTGGTGTAGGGCGCATGTGGCGCAATTCCCGGCACAATTAGCGAATGGCCTTGCCACTCTTGAATATACTCACGCGTGTAAGCCAAGCTGTCATCGTAACTGGCTGCATCTGGCGCAGGGAATTTCAGAATGGATTCGGTACACAATGCCCGCATGCCTGCTTCGGCAGTAGCCTTGGCAATTTCGTGTTCAAAGTAGTACATGTCCGCAAATGTGGTCACCCCAGAGCGGAACAGCTCGGCACATGCGAGCTTTGTACCCAGATAACACATCTCTGGACTCACAAACTCGCGCTCTACTGGCATGATGTAACCCATCAACCAAACATCTAAACGCAAATCATCAGCTAGGCCACGCAAGAGTGTCATTGGGACGTGCGTGTGGGTATTTACAATGCCAGGCATGACAACTTTGTTGCCAAGGTCGGTAATATCAGTGTCTGGAAATTGTTCTAGGATGTCTTTTTTGTCGCCAACGATTACAACGGTTTCGTTCGAAATCGCAATTGCGCCGGGTGAAAAATATGACATTGAGTCGTCACAAGTTAGGACGTGAGCAGCAGTAATGATGAGGGTTGGATGCAGATATGGTTGGTTTGTGGTCATAAAAAGAAGGTTGAACTATTATGTGATGTACACGTTACGCATCGACGGCTCGCAAGCGGATCGATCTAAAAGTTCACTTTATTATAAGGGATGTAGTTGCATAGTTTGTTAGTTGATTGGTGATACGTTGACTTATGCAGTCCGCAGTATCCAATAACTTAACTAGCAAGCCAACAAATTTTCTATGAATGCACTCGACATTATCATCAAAAAAAGAGACGGCCTTGCCTTAACACAAGCCGAAATTGAATATTTCATTACGGAATATGTGGCTGGCAATTTGCCTGACTATCAGGCGGCTGCTTTTGCGATGGCGGTTTATTTTCAAGGCATGACCTCTGAAGAAACTGCGGCCCTCACGATGGCGATTGTGGAGTCTGGTGATCAGGTTGATATTGCCTCAATTCGTCCCGGTGAAATTGTGGTGGACAAGCATTCAACAGGTGGCGTTGGCGATAAAACATCACTCATCGTGTTGCCAATTGTTGCGGCGTGTGGCTTGCCAGTTGGCAAAATGTCAGGCCGTGGGCTTGGATTCTCTGGCGGCACGTTAGATAAGCTCGATGCTATTCCGGGGTTTGATACCCAACTCTCTTCTCAGCAGTTTGCAAAGCAATTACGTGAGCATGGCATCGTGCTGGTCGGCGCGACAGGTGACCTTACACCGGCTGACCGTAAGCTGTATGCCTTACGTGACGTAACCGGCACAGTGCCCTCCATGCCCCTAATTTCTAGCTCAATTATGAGTAAGAAGCTTGCCGGTGGGGCGCAAGCGATTGTGCTCGATGTTAAAGTCGGCAAAGGGTCTTTTATGAAGACTGTAGAAGACGCGACTGACCTTGCCAGGCGCATGGTCGCAATTGGCAAAGAAACTGGACGTCAGACGGTCGCCGTGCTATCCACCATGGAGCAACCGCTCGGTCAGATGATTGGTAACGCGCTAGAAGTGCGCGAGAGCATTGACGTGTTGAAAGGCGGCGGTGCTAAGGATTTAGTTGAGCACTGCGTCACCATTGCTGCCCACATGCTCGTGCTTGGCAACATTGCGGACACGTTGGAAAGCGGTGTCAGTATGGCGCAAACCACGCTACGAGAAGGATATGCGCTGAATAAATTTAGGACGTTGCTTGAATTGCAAGGTGGCGATGTCAATATTATTGACGATCCAAGTCTAATGCGCGAGGCAACCCTTCAGCAGCCCATCTATGCGGCTGAAGCAGGCTATGTTGCCAATGTAGACGCGCTGATGTTTGGTGAGGCGTCAGTAAAGCTAGGCGCGGGTCGCGCTCAGAAAACGGATGAAATTGATCATGCCGTTGG
>JAHDBS010000288.1:0-1884 GCA_020630225.1 Anaerolineales bacterium
TAAGGTTGGCTATTGGCTATTGGCTATTGGCTATTGGCTATTGGCTATTGGCTATCGCTGCAGCCAATGCAGCGCCCTTTTCTTCATCAAACCTGCCTGTCGTACGCCACAGAATATCGCCGTTGCGGTTGACGAGTAAGGTGTGCATTTCAGAACGGCTCGGGATGTCGGTTGCGGCCATGAAGCCTTGGAGATCCAAATAGAGGGTGATGGTGCGTTCGCGCGACGTTGGGTCAGGGATGCCGGCCCGCATGCCTTCGTTTAGGAAGGTACGGCGCAAGGGTGACATTTCCCACAGTGTCGGGAATTCATAGTAAGCAACGTTGGTATTTTCCGTTTCCATCTGCTGCGCAAACGGCACCCACGTATTCACAATGCGCTGTTGCTCTTGCAGAAAGGCGATGAAGACAATGTTGACCTCGCCTGCAAAGTCAGCCGGAAAAGTCATTTCCTGCCGCATCAGGTTTTGACCAGAAACGGTGGGAAGATGAACGGTGTCACGGGTGGGATTGAACATGCTAAGTTTTACGCCAACGCGGAACAACCAAAATGCCCCGAGAACGAGTAGGCCGCCAAGAATAAGCCAGCTGCGAATAGTCATAAATACTCCTATAAATAGACCATATCGCGATTACGGGCGATTGTCAGACTCGGCTCCTAAAAACTCTATCTCTATCCTTGAGCGCGAAGCGCGTCCTCTATCTTCTATCATCTCAAAATCAAACAGTGCAGATGCACGAGTCTCTCGTATAATGAAACCGTCGCACTTAATCCCTCAACAAAAAAGGAGACTTTATATATGAAACTTGTTAAGCCACGAATGGTTTACATAATGCTGGCTGCCATGGCAATGCTAATGTTAGCGCCAATGGCAACTGCACAAGACACTGTGACGCTGCAAATTCTGCATGCGAGCGATCTTGAAGGTGGCGTTGCTGCTATTGATGACGCACCAAACTTTGCCGCTGTTGTTGAGGGCTTAGAAAACGATGCGGCTGCGAATGGCTATGAGTCAATTTTGTTGTCCGCTGGTGACAATTACTTACCTGGTCCATTCTTCAATGCTGCTGGGGACCGTTCCATGCGTGATGTGTTCTCTGCTGCTGGTGATGTGTACTTTGGCAAAGACGAAGGTAGCTTCACCAACTTGCGTGAAGGCAGTGGTCGCTTGGACATCAACGTGATGAACGTCATCGGGTTTGATGCCTCTGCGATGGGGAACCATGAGTTCGATCCTGGTACCAACGCCATGAGCGACATCATCGGTACCGATGTGCGTGGCGAAACTTTGGACGACGCCCGCTACCTTGGCCCGCAATTCCCATATCTCAGCGCAAACTTAGACTTTAGCGGTGACGGCAACTTGGCCGACTTCTATACCGCAGATATTTTGCCAAACACGGCCTTCCAATCGTCACCAGACGATCTGGCGAATGCAGGTGCAGCACCAAAAATTGCTCCTGCAACCACTATTGAATTGAGCAACGGTGAACAGGTTGGTGTTATTGGTGCAACCACACAATTGCTTGCTGCAATTTCTTCACCGGGTGGCGTGTCTATCGTCTCTGGCGGTCAAAATGATATGGCCGCGATGGCTGAAATCATCCAGCCGATTGTGGATCAGATGACTGCTGATGGCATCAACAAAATTATCATTGTCAGTCACTTACAACAGTTGGCGCTTGAAGAAGAACTCGCCACCTTGCTGGAAGGCGTCGATGTGATTGTCGCGGGTGGGTCAGACTCACTCTTGGCCGATGACACTGACGTGCTGCGCGCTGGTGATGAAGCTGATCGTGAATATCCAGTAGTGGCAGAAGATGCTGCCGGTAGCCCAACCCTAATCGTTAGCACTGATGGCCAATATAGCTACGTTGGTCGCTT
>JAHDBS010000288.1:1984-6128 GCA_020630225.1 Anaerolineales bacterium
GCAGACGCTAACTTGGCTGAAGCCCAAGCGCAAGATCCAACTGTTGAAGTTTCCTTCAAAAATGGTGGTGGTATCCGCGCTGCAATCGGGACCATTGATGGTGCTACTGGTGAATATGGCGTAACTGCTGCCAACGAAGACGCCGGTAAAGACGCTGGTGGTATCTCACAGTTGGACTTGGAAGGCACCTTGCGCTTCAACAACAGCCTGACCATGCTGACCCTGACAACTGAAGAGTTGTTAGTTGTGCTAGAGCACGCAGTTGCTGGCACTGCCGAAGGCCGTACGCCAGGTCAATTCCCGCAAATTGGTGGGTTGGCATTTAGCTTTGACCCAAGCGCAACGGCTCTTGAGCTTGGCGACAATGGCGATGGCGGTACCTCAGGTGAGGTTGTCGTGGCTGGTGAACGTGTGAAGTCAGTGGCGCTGATTGATGCAGACGGCAATGTCACAGAGACCTTGGTTGAAAATGGTGTCGTCTTAGTGAGCCGTGATATTCGCGTGGTCACGCTGAACTTCATTGCTGGTGGTGGTGACAACTACCCATTTGATGACTATGGTGATGACGTTGTTGAAACCGAAATTGGTGAACAAGAAGCAATGGCAAATTACTTGGCTGCAAACTATGCCGACACGCCATATGCAATCGCTGATACCCCAGCCGAAGAAGACAATCGCATCCAAAACTTGGCTGTGCGCCAAGACGGCTTAGCCGGTGATGCTTCAGCTGGTGACGTTGCTGATGAAGACGCAGACACTGAAGAAGATGCTGACGATGAAATCGCAACTTCAGACAATTTGGGTCCAGCAGGCCCTTACACGGTTCAAGTTGGCGATACGCTCGGCAGTATTGCAGTGCAAGTCTATGGCTCTTATGCACGCTGGACAGACATTTACAGCGTCAATGAAGAGAACATTGAAAACCCAAGTCGCATTTACCCAGGGCAGGTGCTACAACTTCCGTAAGCGCTTGAACGTGTAAACACAAGTATGAAGGGCATCTGTGAGAGCAGGTGCCCTTTTTAGTTAAGGGCTTTGAAGCTGTGTAGAAAGGAGAGGAATTGGTTAATTGTTGAATTGCTTAATGGGTGAATGATTAATAATGCTGGTGCTAAGTGGGCTGTATTTCTACTAGGTCACTTTGTTTGGGCTTTTTCGTGCGAATGACGCGAATTTCTAGTTAGCTAAATTCACGAGAAAAAGCGCCAAGTAGTCCCTTGTTCAGAACTCGGCTTACCTCATTAGCCATTCAACAATTCATCAATTAAGCAGTTCAACAATTTGTCCCCTCTCCGAAAAACTGAACTTTGTGTGTTCGACTGAACAGTCTCTGAACCCAAACACCCCGCAACCTTCCACCCCGCATTCCGTATGACATCATAGTGACCAATGGCACTCCGTCATATGACCCACCCGCGCCTACACTATGCTCAGTAAACACACAGGAGCGCACACTTATGAACAATCCAACTCAACTATCACAACGCATTGTCGCCATCGACATGTTACGCGGCTTTGCCTTGCTAGGCATTCTCGTGATGAACATTCAAGGCTTTTCGATGCCGTCTGTCGCCTATGACAACCCAACCATGCATGGTGACCTGACTGGCATCAACTGGGTCGTGTGGCTGCTAAGCCACATGTTGACTGACCTCAAAATGATGAACATCTTCTCGATGTTGTTTGGCGCTGGCATTGTCTTATTTACAGATCGCCTAGAGCAGCGTGGGGTCAAACCGTTGCCCATTCACTATCGACGTACGTTTTGGTTGCTGATCATTGGACTTGTCCACGCTTACCTGATTTGGCAAGGCGATATTCTAGTGACCTATGCGTTGTGTGGCTTTGTTGTCGTATTGCTGCGCAATGTGCGTCCACGTCGCCAATTTATCCTCGGGCTACTGATGTTAGCGGTCTCGGCCGTGTTGATGTTTGGTTCAGGGGCGACGCTTGATTTCATGCCACCAGAAACCGCTCAAGAATTGATTGGTACCTGGCAAAAGTCGACTGAAGCCTTAGCCTCAGAAATCGATGCCTATCGTGGCGGTTGGTTAGCGCAGATGGCTTACCGTGTACCTGGCTCATTGGAAATGAATACCTCTGCCTTTTTCTTCTGGGGCTTCTGGCGCGCCGGGGGCCTCATGCTAATTGGGATGGCACTATATAAATGGGGTGTCTTCTCAGTACAGCGGTCACGAGAATTCTACTTGCGAATGTTGGTGTTTGGCCTTGGGATTGGGCTACCAATCATCTGGTTTGGGGTACAACGCAATGTCGCAGCCGGGTGGGACATTACCGCTAGTCGCTTTGGGATTGGGTATCAGTTCAACTATTGGGCGAGTTTGTTGGTCAGCTTGGCTTACATCTCTGGCATCATGCTGATGGCAAAGTCTGGCGCACTGCCAATGTTGAGCCGCTCACTCGCAGCGGTGGGTCGCATGGCATTGACGAACTACCTGTTCCATAGCATTGTGGCAACCTTCTTGTTCTACGGTCATGGCCTCGGCTGGTTTGGAAACGTTGAACGCATCGGACAAATTATGATTGTCTTTGCTATCTGGGCTGTACAGCTTGCGGTCTCTCCATGGTGGCTAGACCGCTACAAATTTGGCCCGGTTGAATGGCTCTGGCGCTCACTGACTTACTGGACGCTACAGCCAATGCGGAAATAATTTTTGCCGCAGGTTAGGGGGACGAGGCAGATGTAAGCAACTTCCATCTGCCTTTGTCTTTCTTGTCCGCGGCTAATTGAGTTCTCCCTTCCCATAACTCTCACAATCATTGAAAATTTGACACAACTTGAATGCAAAGGAGTGTCAAATGAAACCTTCATCCCGTAAATTTCGCTTTGCGACCCGCGCGGTTCACGCAGGCGAAGCCCCAGACCCAATTACTGGCGCATCTTCACCGAACTTGGTGATGTCCTCCACCTTCGTCGCCGATCCCGGTGTCAATTTTTCCGTCGAAAGCGATGAAACTAAGAATGCCCACGTCTATACCCGCTGGTCAAACCCGACTTTAGATCAACTTGAGCGCAAGCTGGCAGACCTAGAAGGCGCTGAAGCTGGGCTTGTCTTTGGTAGTGGTATGGCTGCCATTTCTGGCTTGCTGATGAATCAGCTCAAAGCTGGTGACGAGTTGGTGATGAGCGACGTGACCTATGCTGGAGCGTCTGAACTGGCAAATGAAACGTTGCCTAATATGGGCATCAAGGTCAAGCGTGTGGATATGTCGAATTTGGCGGCAGTTGCAGCCGCGGTGACACCTGCGACCAAACTTGTCTATGCCGAAACGCCAGCCAACCCGATTATGCGCTTGACGGATATCGCCGCGGTGGCTGAGATTGCAAAAGCTAACAATGCTGAATTTGTGGTCGATTCAACCTTTGCCTCGCCCGTTGGTACATTACCAATTGCACTTGGTGCAGACTACGTTATTCAATCAATTACAAAGTATTTAGGCGGCCATGGCGATGCAATCGGTGGTGCGGTGTTAGGGAAACAAGCGCCGCTGGCCAACATGCGGCAAAAGATATTGGTTCACGGCGGCGGCATTTTGAGCCCGTTCAACGCTTGGCTTATTTTGCGCGGCATTGCGACACTGCCATTGCGGATGCGTGCGCATCAGGAAGGTGCGCTGAAGGTGGCGCAGTTTTTGGAATCCCATCCAAAGATCAAACGTGTGATGTATCCAGGATTGCCTTCACATCCGCAGCATGATTTGGCAACACGTCAAATGGCAAACTTCTCTGGCATGCTCAGTTTTCAAGTAGAGGACGGTAACAAGGCCGCACGTGCGTTTGCAGATCACTGTGAAGTATTCCATTATGCCGTTTCGCTAGGGCATCATCGGAGTCTGCTGTTCTACATGGATACCGACTCGCTATTGCAGTCCTCATTCTGGTTGACAGAAGCACAACAGGCGTCATATCGCGCGTTTGCGGGGAATGGTATTTTCCGGACTTCAATTGGCATCGAAGATCCGGATGACTTATGTGAAGACTTAGAAGAAGCGCTACGACATTTGTAGTTTTTTGCCGCAGGCAAGCACGATCAGATAATTTGCTCGTCTTGTCTGCGGCTGTTCTTCCATTCTGCTAGTTGAAACCGTGTCCACCAGGGAATAACATTGCGCCGAAAATGCT
>JAHDBS010000289.1 GCA_020630225.1 Anaerolineales bacterium
TCGATGGCCGCTGCCAAGCGCGCCAAGCGCCGCTTAGAAGCCGAAGCCCGCTAGTCACCACGAAGCTGTTTGATGGCAGTCAACTGTGTGGTGGCATTTCCCGACTGAAATGGCGCAAACCCATTTGGTAAAAGTAAAAAGGTAAGCGTCCCCATTTGCTCGGCGGATTCTTGCATCCCATTTCCCAACCAGTTTTTGAGCAACATATAGACTCCCCCTGCAAAATATTCGAGAACATAATCCTCATAATCGTCTAGCAAGTCTGTGTTGGGCATATAGGTTTTGAGCTCCCCACGGATACTCTCAATATGCATCCGAAGTGCCCCAATGAGCAGATCTTTGTTTTCAACCTGCAATACCCACTTCAACTCTTCGCTGTGCAACTGCCACTGTACAAAGGATGTGATCAGCATACTGTGTAGGTCAAGCACATCGCCTTCGCCAAGGTCAGTAAAGACAACGGCCCGAATCCGTTCGAAAAGATCATCAATATGGCTAAATAGCAGCTTTTCTTTTGTCTCAAAATGCTGATAGAACGTCGGGCGTGACACGTCTGCGACTTCCACAATCTCTTTGATTTGAATTTTCGCGAGCGGCTTTTCACGCAAAAGCTGGATTAGCGCAGCCTGTAAGCGTTTGCGCGACTGTCGAATGCGGCGGTCTTCTTTTCGTTTAGTTGTCATATTGGCGCTCGTGTAAGGTTTTTTACGGATTCATCAACTTGCTAATTGACGTGAAATCTCAGCCTTGACAGAATACATGAGTAAGAAACTTTACACAAGTAAGATTTCTAAAGTAAGGATGATCATGATGCAACTCGAAAAGATCCCACAACCTAAACCGATCCCTGGCCTTGGCAACATTCGCGATGTTGACCCACATGCGTTTACTTCACGGATTTATGACCTGTCAAAAACGTATGGCCCTATCTACAAGCTTGATGTGCTGGGCAACACCATGGTGATTTTGAATTCCTTTGATTACATCAATGAGGCGTCAGACCAGACCAAGTTTGGCAAGTCAGTGGTTGGCCCACTATTGGGCTTACAGCAGACAATTGGCAACGGCTTATTTACGGCACATACGCATGACCCCGAATGGGGTATTGCCCACCGTGTGCTGATGCCCGCCTTCAGCCCGGCTGGGATTCGCGATATGTATCCAGGCATGCTGGATATTGCAGAGCAGATGTTTGTACGCTGGGAGCGCTTCGGGGAGGATGTCGTCTTAGACGCACCTGATCAATTCACACGTGCGACCCTCGACACGATTGCCTTGTGTGGGTTTGACTATCGGTTCAATAGCTTCTATCAGAATGAGATGCACCCGTTTGTTGAAGCTATGTTTGTCATGCTAGATGATTTTGGCTCCCGTTCACGCCAACCGCAATTTATGCGTCATTTTCTACGTAAGAAGCAACAGCTATTAGAAGAAAGTGTCGCCCTGATGGATGACATCTGCGCTCAAATTATTGAAGAGCGCCGCAATGACCCGCTTGCAAGTCAGAAAAAAGATCTCCTCAGTCGCATGTTAGACGCGTCTGACCCCCAAACTGGGCGTAAGTTGAGTCAACCGAACATCCGCTCACAGATGGTGACCTTCCTCATCGCAGGCCATGAAACCACGAGCAGCTTGCTGTCTTTTGCCACTTACCTGATGCTTGAAAACCCGCGCGTGCTGAAAAAAGCACAGCAAGAAGTGGATCATGTCCTTGGGCGGCGCACGCCTACAGCCCATGATCTCAATCGCTTGCCATACCTGCGCCAAGTCATGCAAGAAGCATTGCGGCTCTACCCCACTGCACCGGGCTTTTTCCTAGCAGCACATGAGCCCACCACGCTTGGCGAGAAATATGAAATTTTGCCTGAGCATAACATTGTCGTCTCTTTACGCGGGTTACATCGTGACGCAGCCATTTGGGGTGCAGATGCTGAGGTCTTCCGGCCAGAACGCTTCTCTCCAGCAGAAATTGATCAAATTCCAGAGAATGGCTATAAGCCGTTTGGAAATGGAATGCGAGCATGTATTGGGCAACCCTTCGCTTTACAAGAAGCCCACCTGATTTTGACCCTGATGCTGCAACGCTTTGAAATTTCGAAAGCTGATCCAAATTACACGCTTAAGATCAAAGAAATGCTGACCCTAAAACCAGAAGGATTCAATATTCGTGCAAAACGGCGCGGGGGTACTTGGGTGCATCGCGGCAGCAGCCTAGAGGCTATGCACACGGCAGCACCACACGCTACTGGCCCCAACCAGACCTTCAATGCTGAAGCAAACCCATTGTTAGTGCTTTATGGGTCAAATACTGGAACAGCCGACTCTTTTGCGCGAACCGTCGCGACCCAAGCTGCAGCACGTGGATATACCGTTACCATCGATACGCTTGATGCTTATGCAGGCAGACTAGACCCTGCCACCCCAACGGTAATTGTGACTGCCTCATACAGTGGGCGCCCGACAGACAACGCAAAAGGCTTTGTTACATGGTTAGACACGGCGTTGTCATCAGACTTAGCTGGGCTTCCCTTCACTGTATTTGGTTGTGGCAACACGCTATGGCGCAAAACATACCAAAGCATTCCAATCAAAATTGAAAAGCAACTCCATCAAGCTGGCGCAATCCCGTTCTATGCACGCGGTGCTGGTGACGCCAATGTTGATATCTTCGCCGACTTTGACAATTGGCTCGCACATTTATGGCCACGTTTGGCAGACTTAGCGGAAGCAGAAGAAATCGAAGCATTCAGCACTGCTGCCCCAGCGTGTGCAATGGCATAGATCGTCTCACAAGCAGAGTAGTGTCGCTTGGTGAAGTGACACTACTCTAAGTCCTCCGCATTCCGCTATCCTAAATATTTCCTCTCAACTACAATTCCATCATCCTCTTGCGCTTGATTACACAAATTTTCAAAATCGACTCGTTGTAGCACACTCGCTCTTTTCATGTTTACCATCCGCCCTTATCACCACCTTACCGATGAAACCGCTGTTATCGATATCTGGCAGCGCGCAGGCCTCACGCGTCCTTGGAACGATCCGCACAAAGATATTCAGCGCAAGCTGACAGTACAGCCAGAGCTCTTCTTAGTTGGCGAACTGGACGGTTCTGTCATCGCTGTCACGATGGCAGGCTATGACGGACACCGTGGCTGGATCAATTACTTCGCTGTGGATCCAGCCTATCAAGGCAACGGTTATGGCAAGCAGCTGATGCAAGTCGTCACCGACAAGCTGTTCGCGCTGGGTTGCCCAAAGATCAACCTCCAAGTGCGCGCTGACAATGCCGCCGTGATCGCCTTTTATGAGTCGATCGGGTTTGCGCAGGAGACAACGCTTAGCATGGGCAAGCGATTAATTGAGGATTGAACGAATATGGAGAGATTTCCAAGGTTAGGGCTATATAAATAGAGAAGCATTGGAACCGACATTCCACCTAATACAAAAAACAAGAATAATTTTGTATTCAAAGGATCGTGCTGGATCAGAAAAACGATTAAGACGCTATTACGCTACCTAATCATGAAAAAGAAAGTCAACTACGGCCAACTCTTTAGAAGAGCAAAGGAAATTACCTCACGCACACCCGGCATGTGGTGGTGGATGTTCATCATAACCCTGTTTGGTGGTGGAGTAATCAGTTCCAATACTGGCAGTACATCGCTAGCCAGTATTCGTAGAGTGTTGCAACAAATCCAAATAAGCGGATTTTCAAATTGGATCACAACAGTTGCTATTGTCAGCGCAATCATCAGCGTGATTGGGTTTTTCATTAGGCCATTAGCACACGGTGCCATTGTCCATATGGCATATGAGCAGCGTGGCGGCGGGGGTTCACAAACTTTTCAACAAGGTTGGTTAGCTGGTAAAAAATATTTTCAAGAACTGCTCATCGCGCAAGTTATTCTGCTAGCGCCTTTTATCTTGCTAGGCGCCGTAGATGCATTTATAGCAGCCAAAACTTTTGAATTTGGCGCAACAGTTATTGAAAAATTACCAAGCATTTTGTCTGGTAATGTCACGACAAATACATCTATATTGTCTGCTTATCTTGGGCGAATATTCCTTAGCATTGGCATCAGCAGTTTTTTTGTTATCTTTTTCATTTGGCTCGTTATTGCAGTGACGTGGGTGTTATTAGGCATAATTACGACGCGATCCATTGTGATTGAACAACTAAAAGCAATAGATGGTATTAAGCGTGCATGGGCTGTACTTCGTAAACAGTGGCGATCATTATTGAATATGATGTTACTTCTAGTGATTATTCTACTTATTCCGCTATTACTTATTGGGTTCATTGCCTCGTTATTGATGGGCCCATTCTTTAGTAGTATCGATCCACTAGACATATTACAAAATGGCCTACCTGTAGGGATTGCTGTAATTAGTAGCATCGTGTCGCTTGTCTCACTGTTTATCTCGTCGATTTTGAACACTTTCTTCGAAACTACGCTTACGCTTTGGTACGTAAAAGTTACGGGATACAAAAGAAAACGACTGTCCACTTAGTGGTGAAAAAGCGACCATTTACTGATTTAACTTATGAACTACGAAAGCATTTTTTCAACTGGATTCAAAACCCCTTGGCGTCATAAAGCGCAATGGAATTGGGGCAATATCTATGCAATAGCAACGGGGGTACCGTTTATTTACCCAGCCTACATTGCATTTTTCACCGCGATCTTTCTAGGGTTACGGTACGCGCCGATGGAACTGGAAAACCTCAGCGCGCTTGATGAAGACCGCCTCAGCTTGATCTTTGGCACCATCGCAATTGTATTTTCACTGGTCATGTTAGTGCTGCGGCTCTTAATGCCGCTCGCAAGTGGTGCACTCATCAGCAATGCACGACAAGTGCTCACAACAGACACATCACCCACATTTCGAGACGGCTTCAATGCTGGGAAATCCATCTACTTGCGGCTACTAGGACAACGCATCCTCCTCTTTTTGCTGTTGGCTCTCATTATAGGCATCGTCATTGCGCCATTTATTGCCTTTCTTTCCTTTTCGGAAACCGTAGCCATCGATGCCTTTGAGAACAGTAGCAGTTCAGCAGAGATTACCTTCATCTTATTGTTCTATATCGTAATCATTGGCGCCTCAATGGCTGTCGGGTTACTCGCAGTTATCTTTCACATTTTTGGCTCACGCGCCATTGTATTGGAAGGCTATAGCGCCCGCGCTAGTTTTCGGCGCAGCTTGCAAGTCCTGTGGCAAAATCTCGGCTCATTTCTAATCACTGGCTTGCTCATGTACGCCGCCTACTATGCCTTGAACTTCCTCATCATGATTCCAATACTCATTGGAGTCATTGGCGCTGCGCTCATTTTTGTGCCACAGTCTTTCAGCATAGGCATGCTGATCGTAGGCATATTCATCAATGTTTTTGCTGCATTGCTGCTGACCGGGATGTACGGCTATTTATATAGTTTTTCAGAAACAGTCTGGACACAGTGGTATTTGGAGCGAACAACACCTAACCCTGTAGACGCACCAGACGCAGAGCCACCTCTACTTACAGCAGACACCTTGGCATAAATCAGGTTAGCCCCCGTCACATTTATCGATAGCGAAACATCCATTTGAAGCGCCACTTATTCGTGCTACTGTAGAACTACCTGTTGTGAGATATTCGCCTCATATACAAAGGAGCCTACATGGACTACGGCGCAATCTTTAGCGACGCTTGGAGCACAATTACAAAACATAAGTCGATGTTCGTTTGGGGCATCCTCTATACCTTGTTTGGTGGCGGGGCTAGCTTTATGCGTCAAGGCAGCTACAACCAGCTAGTCACGAGCATTGTGCAAGCCACTAGTCTTAGCGAACAAGCAAATGAAGGAATCAGCAATGGCAATTTCGTCGCCATTGCTGTTGGTGTAATCGTGCTGTCGTTTGTGGGGCTTGCAATTTTTGTTCGCCCTTTATTACAAGCCGGGCTCGTTGAAATGGCGCATCAAGACCACACTACGGCGGAGGCATTTCCATTTTTCAGCGTGTGGTCCTTTGGAAAGCGTCACTTCCTACGCGTTTTGGGCCATAACATTCTGCTGAGCCTGCCAATTTTTCTCATCGCCTTCTTGTTCATTGTCCCGCTTCTCACGCTAGATAA
>JAHDBS010000290.1 GCA_020630225.1 Anaerolineales bacterium
TGTGTTTCTAGGTAATTTCAGTGGCTTTTTTCACGCGAATTACACGAATGACGCGAGTTTTCACTTGTTATTCGCGCAATTCGCTTCATTAGCTGAATTCGCGTCCCCAAAGCGACATGGCCCGATCTTTTATGCCGCTCATTTCTAAAACTGAGGCTAGTGTGACAAGTTCTTTGCTCGCTTATCTAGTGGTGTGATAGATTGCGTGCTTGCAAAAGTGTATTGCATTCTTGGGTTAGGAGCTGCGTCTAGATACGACAGTTAGATACCAAAAATAGGGATAAAAAACGGCCTCTCAAGTGAGAGGCCGTTTTCTTTTTTACTGCCCATGAATTGGGATGTCTGATGTTTCGGTCAGTCTAAGTGTCGCTAGAGACTATACCGACTGCAATTCCCGTCGCTTGAGTGCTACCGTTGCCAAATTAGCGATAAGCAGCGTCGCAATGGCTAAATATACAGCGTAGGCACCCGGTGCATTCCCGAAATAGCCAGTGGTTGGAATTTGCTGCGGAATGATCTGCGTTGAAACAACGTTTGATGCGTTCACGCCCGTTTGGCTGGCTGCAATTTGAGCTACATTATCAATGCGGGCAGGGGCTAATGCAGTCCCATTGATGCGTGCCACAATTGTAATTGCGACTGTTTCTCCACCGCTCAGGTCGCCTAGTAACGCGGTCAAAGTACGGTTATTTGGATTGTAATCCACGGAGCCTTTGCTGCTAGTAGCAGAGACATAATTTAACATGCTAGACAAGGCATCTGTCATTGTGACACCGCTGATAGTCGTGCTGTTAGGGTTCACAATGGTGACTGTGTAGGTCAAAGTATCGCCAACTGCGCCAATATTTTTGTCCACTATCTTATTGATGAGCGGTGCCGCAGACGGCGCTGTGTTGGCCCCAAGCGTGTTGCTATTAATCACCTGTGTTGGAATGGCGGTTGGTTGCGCAGGGACCGCCGTTGGTTGAGCTGGCACTGGCGTTGGCTGTGCTGGCACCGTTGTTGGTGGCGGTTGCGGCGTCGATGTGGCCACAGGTGTTTGTGTTGGTGTTAACGTTGGCAAAGGCGTTGCAGTTGGCTCTGCTTGTTGCTCACGGCGTGCCATCTCTTCTTCAATTGCCGACAGAACGCTACCAGACGCTAAGCCTGCATCAATTGTTAAGACTGTTTCGCCACTGGTTATTTGCACCAAGGCTGTGCGGCCAGTTGAGCGGTCTGGATCACTGTCAATGGTGCGATCTGCGCCTTCGAGCGGCATGGTAAATCCAAAACCTTCAGTTGGAATGAACTCAACTTGATAGCTGCCCGGAATGAGATCAGTAAACAGGTAACGACCGTTTTCGTCTGTGGTCATGCTGGCAACAACGGTGCCATTGCTGTCCAGCAAGTTGACCCCAATTCCTGCGATGCCATCTTCGCCGTCTTCTTGCAGGCCATCTCCATCAATGTCGAACCAAACTGTGTCACCAATGCTGCCGCGTTGGAAAATGCCCATGTTCCAGTCAAGGTCACGTTCATTTGAATCCAGCGTGGTCAGAATAGTGCGTCCTGTGGTTGGGTCGGCATCACTATCAACTGTGTCATCAGAGCCTGCATTTTGCAGCGTTGGCGCTGCGCCTTCTGGCAGGGTGGTGAGGTCAAACTGAACATAGTATTGTCCAGGGATCAGATTGTCGAACAAATAGTTGCCGTCTGCATCAGAGACAGTTGTTGCAACTAGATTGTTTTCAGCATCGTACAGGTTGACGGTCACGTTTTCAACGCCCGGTTCATCCTCGTTTTGAACACCATCGTAATTGGTGTCTAACCAAATTGTGCTGCCAAGCGCGGCAGAGTCGTCTAGCTGCAAGTCAACTAAGGCATCGTCTGAGTCGGTTGGCTGTGGCAAATCAGTTAAGACGTTGCCATTTTCGTCAGTTGGCGTACCAATTACGTTAGCGATGTTGGTTGTTGTTGCCGCAATGTTGAGCACCAACGAACATGTGACACTAGCATTTGGTGCAAGCGGGCCTGCTAAATCTGCGCAGCTTTCTGAGTTGAGTGTGACATCATCAGCGGTGTCTTCTGGTGTGCCAGCATCGTCTGTGACGAGTAAGTCTGACAGATATGTTTCGCCATCGTTCGCAACGACGTAGGTATATTGCACATCACTTGGAATTGTAATGACATAGCTTTCACCGTCATTAGCAGTGCCGGCTGTCTTCGTGATTTTTACGCTTGGTACCAATGGTGGCACAATCAGAACAATTGCGTCATCCTGATCCATAGGCGGTGTTACATCTTGGTAAACATTGCCTTCTTCATCAATTGGGGTACCAGTAACACTCGCAATGTTTGTGACAGATTCATCGGTGATATTGAGAACCAGCGTACAAGTCACGCTTGTGTCTGGAGCTAATGCGCCAAGCAATTCTGTACAGCGCTCACCATTGATGATGACATCGTCTGTTAAGTCTGTTGGCGTGCCAGCGTCATCAGTAATGGTGACGTCAATGAGAGGGACATTCCCCGTGTTTGTCACCACATAGGTGTAAGTCACATCAGCCGCTTCTTGGATGATGTAGCTGTCACCATCGGCTGCATCGCCCGCGGTTTTGACAATTTCAATCTCTGGTTGTGGATTGATCACCTCATCGACTTCAGCCGTGTCTTCATCTGACACGTTGTCTAGCACAGCTAGGTCGCCACCATTTGCTTCACTTGGGTTGGCAACTACAGCTGCCGTGTTGAGCAAATCACCATTGATTGTTGTTTCAACGTAGTAGACAAGGCTAGCGTCTGGTGCCAATGGCGTTGAGCCACTACGACGCGTAAAGTCTGCATGCACAAGACCTAAGTCTGCATCGGTCAGATTGATGTCATTGAGATAGGTATTCCCCGTGTTCGTCACCACAAAGCAGTATGTGATTGGGGTGGCGTTGAAAGAAGTAACTAGCTCATCACCGCCACAAGCAGTCCCGTTGCTGTGCCCGAAGTACACTGTTTTTTGCAGGTCAATGCCTGGCAAGAGCAGGGTGACTTCTGCTGTGTCTGTATCTGATGGCGCCGTCATTTCGAAGTTCGGATTACCGTCTGAGTCAGCTGGTGTTCCAGTTGCCGTTGCCGTGTTGACCAGATCTTGCGTTGCGGTGGTTTGGTAGTAATACATCAGCGATTCGCCTGGTGCGAGTGGCAATGTGCCATTCAGCAAGGTGAGAGCGCTAGTATCAATGCCGAGCGTAGTGTCATCAATTACGACATTTGCGAGGTGGGTGTTGCCAAGGTTTGTGACCTTGAAACAGTACGTAATGCGACCATTTTCTGGCGCACGTAGCAGCTCCCAGCCTTCGCAGTCTGCACCGCCGCTGTGATCGTTATAGACGGTCTTTTCTAGTGCAATGCCGGTTGTTAGCAATTTAACTTCGGCAGTGTCGTCATCAACTGGATCCGTCAAGTTTGGCACATCAGACCCGTCTTCGAGGGTTGGATTCCCACTCGCTGAGGCTGTGTTGACTAAGTCAGCGTCTAACGTTGTTTCGTAGTAGAAAATCAGACTTGCGTTTGGTGCCAATGGCTCGGTTCCAGACAGTAAGGTCAAGTCTGAACGGTTCAGGCTTAGGGTTAGGTCATTGACAACGACGTTATCTAAGTGCGTATTCCCGTTGTTGATGACTTCGAAACAATAGGTGAGCAGTTTGCCAGCAGGGCCATCAACGTAGTCTTCACCAGCACAGTTAGCGCCAGCATCATGGCCGCCGTAGACGGTCTTTTCAATTTCAATTCCTGTGTAAAGCTCGCGCACCTCAGCTGTGTTTTCATCCGTTGGATCAGCTAAGCCTGCAATGTCTGAGCCGTCTGCAAGCGTTGGATTCGCTGCAACACTGGCTGTGTTGACTAAGTCACCATTGAGATCGGTTTCGTAGTAGTAAACAATGCTTGCGCCTGGTGCCAATGGGGTAGAGCCAGCAACGATGGTCATTGCTGTTTCTGTGACGCTTAGCGTTGCATCGTTGATGGCAATGCTGTCTAAGTGGGTCGTCCCAGTGTTGGTCACTTCAAAACAGTAGGTGACCTCAGTTGCAATTGCGGCACTGATAAGCTCTGTACCAGCACAACTTGCACCAGCATCATGTCCAATGTAAACGGTCTTTTCTAGCGCAACATCAGGCTTCCAGGTGATGACTTCTGCAGTGTCCGTGTCTGTTGGATCAGTTAGGCCATCAATGTCAGTCCCGTCAGCGAGAGTCGGATTTCCGCTCGTGTCTGCCGTGTT
Organism: Anaerolineales bacterium; assembly: GCA_020630225.1. GTDB lineage: Bacteria > Chloroflexota > Anaerolineae > Anaerolineales > UBA6668 > JAHDIM01. The sequence goes on from JAHDBS010000290.1 coordinate 4,253, forward strand.
AAGTAAGTCGCCAGCAACAGTTGTCTCATAGTAGAAAACAAGGCTAGCTGTTGGCGCTAATGGCTCTGTGCCAGACAATAAAGTCATGTCAGCACGGGTAATGCCAAGGTCAGCGTCGTTGACAGCAACGGTGTCTAAGTAGTTATGGTTACTGGTGTTTGTGACCACAAAACAGTAGGTAACAGGATTACCATCAACGTCTGTGAGTTGATCGATCCCAGCGCAGCTTGCGCCACTGTCATGGCCGGCGTAAATGGTCTTTTGTAGATCAATACTTGGGATGAATGCTTCAACTTCAGCAGTATCAACATCAATTGGGTCATCCAAGTTGTCAACGTCTGTCCCGTCGGCATAAACCGGATTAGCACTTGCTTGCGCGGCATTTAGCAAGTCACCGTCAATGGTGGTTTCGTAGTAGAAGACCATCGTTGCGGCTGGTGCAAGTGGTTCAGTGCCAGACAACAGTGTCATGTCCGCACGCGTGATACCCAGATCAGCATCGTCGACAGTGACTGCTGCTAGGTGCGTGTTATTGGTGTTGGTGACTTCAAAACAATAGGTCACGTTTGCGCCGTCTGGTTCGGTGACCAACTCTGATCCGTTACAGTTTGCGCCAGAGTCATGTCCGGTGTAGACAGTCTTTTCAATGGCAATGCCTGGAATTAGCACAACTACTTCTGCTGTGTCGTCTTGAGTCGGATCATCCAAGCCAGGAATGTCGGTGCCGTCGGCTTCAGTTGGGTTACCGCTAGCTGTTGCGGTATTCACTAGATTGGCGTCTAAGGTTGTTTCGTAGTAATACATTGCCGTTGCGTTTGGCGCTAACGGCAGCGTGCCAGATAACAGCGTCATATCAGTTTCAGCGATGCCTAAGTCTGCATCTGCAACGCTAAGGTCACTGAGATAGGTATTGCCTGTATTCGTGACTTCGAAACAATAGGTAATGTTTGCGCCCGCCGCAGCGCCCGCGAGTTCAGACCCGTTACAGGTGGCGCCAGCGTCATGGCCAAGATAGACCGTTTTATCGAGCGTGATGTTCGTAAAGTATTCAGCGACTTCGGCGGTGTTATTTGCCGTTGGGTCAGTCAGTCCTTCAACATCGGTTCCATCTGCCAGTGTTGGGTTACCACTTGTGCTCGCGGTGTTTAGTAAGTCGCCAGCCATGGTGGTTTCGTAGTAGAAGACCATGCTTGCGTTTGGTGCAAGTGGTTCGGTGCCAGACAACAAGGTCATGTCACCACGGGCAATACCAAGGTCGGCGTCGTTGACAACAACCGTATTGAGATGGGTGTTGCCATTGTTTGTGACTTCAAAACAGTAAGTGATGTTTTCGCCGTTTGCGACGCTCAATAACTCACCACCGCTACAGCTTGCACCGCTGTCGTGACCGTAATAGACCGTCTTTTCAAGCGCAATCGCAGTAAAAAGTTCTACAACTTGGGCCGTGTCATCATCGGTTGGATTAGTTGGCAACTGCGGCAAATCAGTCCCGTCTGCTTCGGTTGGGTTACCGCTGGTACTAGCTGTGTTGATGAGATCACCTGTGACGGTGGTTTCATAGTAGAAGACCATTGCTGCGTTGGGCGCCAATGGCTCGGTACCGGACAGTAAGGTCATATCACCACGGACAATACCAAGGTCAGTATCGTTGACGACAATGTCATCTAAGTGTGTATTGCCGTTATTAGTGACTTCAAAACAGTAAGTAATCGCAATGCCTGCTGCTTTAGAGATGAGCTCGCTACCGTTACAGCTAGCGCCGCTGTCGTGTCCAGCGTAAACAGTCTTTTCAATAGTGATACCAGTGGTGAGCTCTGCGACGTCTGCGGTGTCATTTGCAGTTGGGTCGCTCATG
>JAHDBS010000291.1:0-4202 GCA_020630225.1 Anaerolineales bacterium
ACCAGCGACCAAGAGATTATGAGTCCCCTGCTCTAACCACTGAGCTATAGCCCCATATTTGTAAATAATTGTGGTGGAAGTGGTGTGGAGAGAAAGAGCGGGTGGCGGGGATCGAACCCGCGATGTCAGCTTGGAAGGCTGATGCCTTAACCACTTGGCAACACCCGCATATAATAAAAAACCCTATCATTGTACATGACAGGGTTTTAGTCGGGGTGCTCAGACTCGAACTGAGGACCCCCGCTTCCCAAAAGCGGTGCGCTACCAACTGCGCTACACCCCGAACGAACATAAGTATATTAGGCTTTGACTGAGCAAGTCAAGTATTTGCCAAATATTGAATCGAACTAATTTTTTGCGCTCGAATTTTGCCTTGTTATGGCGCTGGCGTTGGCTGAATTCCTTGCGTGCAAGCCGCCTCTAATGCGACTTGTTCGGCCCGCCACTCAGCATTTTCTCCAAACTCAAGCGCTGCGACATAATTCTGATTAGCACCACAATAATCGCCGTAGGCCACAAGTTGGGCACCCCAGTTTGCATATGCTGACGAAAGCTGCGTGCTGGTGTCTAAGAAATAGGGTGCAATTTGGTATAGCGTGTAATATGCTTCAATCACGCGGACCCAGTCTTTGCCCCAGTAACTTTGACCTTCAGTGTAAAGCGAGGCCCATTGAAGCCGTTGCATTGCTTCAGCATCAAGATAGCCCATTGCCTGGGCTTCGCGCAGATGGAATAAGCCAACTTCAAACAGGCCACCATCGACTTCGGCTACACCTTGGTCACGTAGGGCCTTGTAAACAGCAGAATTTGCCGCTGATGTGTCTGAGTCTGGGAAATTACGTTGTAATTGGCCTGCAAGTTCAATCATATTTGCCCAGTCGGCGTTGGCAATCGCCGTGTCAAGCTTTGCTTCAAGCTCATCTCGTGAGAGAGTATCAGCATTGGCAATTGGCGTTGCTGTGGGCTGTGAGAAAACAGGCGTTGCAATTGGAGCAACGTCTTCGTTCTTTGCTAATTCTTCAGACAGCTTTGCCTTAAGACTTGGTAAACGAATGTAGTTCGGATCAACGTTTTCGATATATTGAATACGACGTTGCGCTTGTGCAAGCTGTCCGCTGGCTAAGTCAGTGCGGGCAAGGTTGTACTGTGAGTCAATTTCAGCTGTCACCGCTTCAGCCGCTAGCCTTGTCTGATCACCTTGACCAGCCTGATAGCCAGCAATTCCTGCTGCGGCCAAAATAGACACTAATAAACACATCATCAGCACAACCGCAATTGCGCCAGTGCCGAATAGAGTTGAACGAGATTTAGATGCAGAATTCGCCATCGGGGCGATTATAAACGGCTCAAATTTCGCTGTCTACGCGTGGGTTTGTACATAGTTTGAAGTGGAACGGCAATCGTGTCGTTCGCGTTGTGTTGTAACACGTGTTTATAGCGAAGATACAACTGGCAATAAGCGTGAATTTGGGTTATGAAACGCTTAATTTTGCACAATTCTCAGTCAAAACTATAAAAAATAAATTTAGTTACGTTAGAAATAAACTCTAAACTATGGGGTTGATTTTTGTGACGTAATGGTATCATTTACAGACATCCTTTTAACCAAACACTATGTATATAGGTAGTGAGCGTTCCCTCAATTATCGGCGCCGTCGCCGCAACAGCCCAGTTAGAATTTCGATCTATTTGATCTTAATTGGCGCTGGTTTGTTTGTCTTATGGCAAACCCAGTCTGGAAATATCGATCCCATCGGTTTGCCTACGCCAACTGCCACCCGGACGGCGCTCTCTTTTGCGGAAGAAGCAGAAGCGGCATTTTCCTCAGGTGATATTCCTGAATCCATTAGTGCATACCAGCAGGCCGTTCAAATTGAACCGGACAATGTGGATTACCTCATCAACTTAGCGCGCTATCAGACCTATGGTGGGTTAGTGGATGAAGCTGTTGAAACAGCCAAAACCGCTACTTTCCTTGATGATGACAACAGCATGGCCTATGCGGTGCTTTCATTTGCGTTAGATTGGCAAGGGTCTTATGAGGAAGCGTCAAATGCTGCGGTAAAAGCGATCCAGTTGGATGGCAATAATGCATTGGCACATGCTTACTATGCTGAAATTTTGACCGACACTGGCAACTGGACGCGTGCAAACGATGAAGGTCAATTGGCTTTGTCACTTAATCCAAACTTGATGGATGCTCATCGGACCTATGGCAACTATTTGACAAACATTGGTGCTTACGACGATGCAATTAGTCACTACCGACAAGCGGCGACTATCAATCCGAATTTGCCGTTCCTTCATATCCAGCTTGGATTGCTGTATCGTGCGCAGCAAGAGTATGAACTTGCACTAGAGTTTTTCAACCGTGCTTTGGCATTAGATCCCGAAAACTTGGCACCATACTTGTCAATTAGCCGGACATATTTCATTGTAGGTGAGTTGGTTCGCTCGGCTCAATATCTAGAAGATGCGCTTGAAGTTGCGCTAGATACCCGTGAAGAAAATCCGGATTACCTTGAGGATATTGCTGATATCTATGGTCGCAGTGGCATGGTAAAGGTGCGGAACTTGAACTATGAAGGTGCGCTGACAGACCTAACCTGTGCAATTGAAGGCTGTGATACAAGCATTGGGAGCACACAGCTTGATGTTCCTGGCCTTGAACTGAACGCAGTGACATTGCAGTATTACTACACTTACACCTCAATGTTGGCCGCATATGCACCGCTTGAGCCGTGGCGTTGTGATGTTGCGTTGCCAATCATGTACGAAATTGAGCTTTACGCCAGTGATGATGACATTGTGATGGGTATTGTGAATGAAAACCGCACTATTTGTCGCCAGATTAATTCAGGTGAAGATGTTCTCTCAAATGGCCTTGGTGATGATGAAGAGCCTGCTGAAGGAGAGGAAGGCGAAGAAGGCAGCACGGAAGACGTTGTGCCTGAAGGCAGCGATGAAAATTCCGACGCTAGCTAATGATGTTCTAGCAAGTCTCTAGCTAAAACCGAATAGTTACAATCAACAGGCAACCAAAGCGGTTGCCTGTTTTATTTTCTAGGGAATACCCTTATGTGCTGTTCGCACAGAAAAATCTGGAAATTTCCGGTCTAACTTTTTCGGTCGCTTTGGGTTAAAACAGATAATATTCAACAAGTTGAAATCTGCTTTTACATAACTCTATGACAACAAAGAAGACACGCATTGGTGTAATGACAAGCGGCGGTGATGCCCAAGGAATGAATGCTGCGGTACGCGCTGTTGCGCGGACTGCACTTGATCTTGGAGCAGAGGTTTATGCCATTCTAGACGGGTACAGCGGCATGGTCGCTGGTGGTGACCAAATTGCGCCTCTTGGCTGGGATGATGTGGGTGGCATTATCCACCGTGGTGGCACGATCATTGGAACAGCGCGTTGCATGGAGTTTCGTGAACGTGCTGGCCGTCTAGTTGCTGCGCGTAACCTAATCCGGCGGGGGATCTCTCGCTTAGTCATCATTGGCGGTGACGGAAGCCTAACAGGCGCTAACAAGTTCAAAGGGGAATGGCCGGGATTAGTGGCTGAACTGCTAGACACTGGCCAAATCACCGCTGAGCAAGCGGCAGAGAACCCTGATTTACACATCGTTGGGCTGGTTGGCTCCATTGACAATGATATGTGCGGCACAGACATCACCATTGGGGCAGACACGGCTTTACATCGCATTACGGAAGCAGTAGATGCAATTTCAAGTACGGCTGCGAGCCATCAGCGTGCGTTTATTGTTGAGGTTATGGGGCGCAATTGTGGGTATTTGGCTCTCATGGCCGGTATTGCGACTGGTGCTGACTGGGTACTGATCCCTGAAAATCCACCGAATGGGGATAACTGGGAAGACCGCATGTGCAACATTATGCTAGACGGGCGCAAAGAAGGGCGCCGTGACAGCATTGTCATTCTGTCCGAAGGGGCGGTTGATCGGCAAGGACGTGAAATTACCGCCTCTCGACTGCAAAAGATCATTGAAGATCGGATGCAAGAAGAAGTACGCATCACGATCTTAGGCCACGTTCAGCGGGGCGGCACACCTAGCGCGTTTGATCGTAACCTGAGCAGTTTGCAAGGCTGGTCTGCGACTCATCACATTCTCAACAGCAAGTCTGGTGATGAAACCATGATGATTGGCCTAGAGAATAATGCGCTGGTACAAAAACCG
>JAHDBS010000291.1:4302-6045 GCA_020630225.1 Anaerolineales bacterium
GCAGCACGTTTGCTGATTGACCAAGGACATGAGGTTGTTGGCGTCAAGCGTGGGATTAAGGGCCTCATCAATGACTGGACCATGCCACTAGACTGGATGTCATGTAACGGCTGGGCACCACTTGGTGGCTCAGTGTTAGGCACAAGCCGGCGACAGCCGCCGCGTCCAGAGCTATATAGCATTGCACAAACAATTGATCGGCATCAGTTTGATGGCATTTTGATTATTGGCGGGATTTCAGGCTATAAGGTCGCGCATTTGATGAATGCAAACCGCGAAAACTTCCCAGCCTTCAATATCCCAATTGTGTGCATTCCCGCTACCATTGACAATGACTTGCCTGGAACAGAGCTGTCTATTGGAACTGATACTGCATTGAATAACATCATGCATGCAGTGGATAAGATCAAGCAGTCAGCAGTAGCGTCGAACCGCGCGTTTGTGGTGGAGGTCATGGGGCGCCGCTGTGGGTATTTAGCATTGATGAGCGGCTTAGCAACGGGTGCTGAACGAATTTACACTCATGAAGAAGGGGTAACGCTGGCCGATTTGAATGATGATGTTCAAGGTCTTATTCGCGCTTTTGAAAGCGGTAAGCGCCTTGGTCTCTTAGTACGCAGTGAAGACGCGCATCATATTTACACAGCGGATTTCATGCGCCGTGTGCTAGAAGCTGAAAGTGGTGAACTCTTCAGTGTGCGGACATCTGTCTTAGGTCACTTGCAACAAGGTGGTGATCCGTCTCCATTTGACCGAACATTTGCAACTCGACTTGCTGCGGAAAGCGTGGACAAGGTTTTGGAACTCATCGAAACAAAAGATGAGCACAACCAGCTTTATATTGGGTTGCAGCAAGGGGTATTTAACTTCAGCCTCATCGAAGACTTCCAGCGAGCAATGGACCAAGAAAATGCACGTCCGAAGGAGCAGTGGTGGCTGTCACTCATGCAAGTTGCCAAGGCCTTGTCCAAGGCAGATCCGGTTATTGACCAGATATAAAAAAGCATGCTAAGATCAGACTGTAAATTTTTTGACGCATTGAGCGTTTTATGTTTGTAATCAGCACTACTACGACTACTACTATGACTACGGGGTGGCTCGCCACAACCGATGTTTCGTAGCGTCTGAGTACTGATCAAAGTCTCAATAAGAAAGCGGAGCATACGGCTCCGCTTTTTTTTTGCCTAAATTTATTGGCTTATGTAAATTGCAGATAGCGAGCAATTGTTATCTTTTGAAAATTCAACCACTAGAGAAATCAACTATGACAACCACACTCGTAATGAAGTTTGGCGGAACATCCGTCGGGAGTGCCAAAGCGATCCGCCAAGCGGCAGCGCTTATTCAAAAAGCACAACAAGAGTTTGATCAAGTTGCTGTCGTCATTTCTGCGATGAGCGGCGTGACAAATTTGCTTCTTGAAGGTGCTGATGCAGCCGTTGACGGTGACACTAAGCGGTCAATGGCAATTGCTGAAGCCTTGAAGCAAAAGCACAACGATGCGATTTTTGACCTGATTCGCGACTCAAAAGAGCAAGAAAATGTGTATGCGCGCATGAATACATTGGTCAATGAATACAGCGAGCTGACCAATGCCGTCAGCAAGTTAGGCGAAGCGACACCGCGGGCAATGGACTTCATTTCAAGCCTTGGCGAACGCATCAATATACATACCTTAGCCGCTTACTTGCGTGAGCAAGACTGCATGGCAGAGGCGGTTGAGTCTAAAGACTTGATCCTGAC
>JAHDBS010000292.1 GCA_020630225.1 Anaerolineales bacterium
AATTTAGAAGATTAGGCTTTCGCCAAGATGGGGAAGAATTTGACGTAGTTTGCTACTTAATCACGTTTACGTTTCTTAGGCTTTGATCGTCCGATGTCAATTCCAAATTGTAAAAGCAGCAGCTCCCCAAAAGATGCCGCGTCCCAATTCTTCTCTGAAGACCCAATTGCTTTAGGCCCTTTGCCTACTTCATCTGCCAATGATGCCAACTCATTGCCAACAATTGCTTCATCAGCGTTTATTTTTGTTCCATATCGTTTCTTTGAAGATGCCATTTTCTAGATGCCAAACCCTCGCACCTACACAAGTGTGCAGTGGGCAACCTCACGCAGGTTTTGAATTGAAAATGGTTTAGAAAGACAGACGTTGATCCTATATGGATATTTGCGCTTCAAATTAGTCATTGCTGCCTCTGAGCTAGAGAGCAACACAATTTCTGTGGCATCAAATTTGGGATAGCCTTGTAACTGCGTTAGAACGTTCTCTGCTGTGTAGCCATCTAAGTAGTAATCCAACAAGATTGTCCGCGGCGGCACTGAGGTTTGCGACAAATAGCACATTAAGTCCTCCCAGTCGGAAATAGAAACGAAGTCACGTTCCGCACTTAATGCAAGCCGCACTAACTCAATCATCTCGCCATCATCTTCAATGTAAAGAATTCCCACAATGCTCACCTTAGCCCCAAACGATCCTAGCATCCCGTTTTTTAGACAAAAACGCTAAATAAATATATATTTATCACAGACAGACAAAGAAGTTACCTGAACTTAGTTATTATATGAATAACCACGAGTGACATTTGTCACTGAAAACTAAAAATTTCTAGACAATTGTCACCAATTTTCAGCACAGTTAGGCAGTGTTACAGAAAATTTAAACAAGTTAGGGAAAAGCAGAAAACAACCTAAAACATTTAGGCACTCAAAAGTAATCTATTCAGTAATATATGCCGAGTAATGGAACTACCAAAAGAAATTATGCGGATTAGGTATTTGTAATGCTACGCCCCAACCAGCTTAACTTTGGTCATTTCTTAAGCAGAATTGAGCCAATTGATGACTTTCGCAATCAATACGCAGCCTTCATTGCTTTGCATCGTTATTGGTTGCTCATGATGACGTTCGATTTCTTACTGATGCTGTGCTTTGGCGAACGTATTCAGGTGATCGATCGAATAGGGTTTCTAACCCACGCTGTTAGTTGGCATTTCTTTTTTACACGCGCAAACGCAGCCGAATTTGTACGCCAGCGCCTCAGCAAATTTATGCTTGTCTGGGGGATGACATTCATTCTGATCCAAATTTGGAATGCCAGCACCATTTACTTGCAAATTCCAACCGCGTCAGAGGCAGGATTTATTCAAATTCTGGCAATGACAGTCGCAGCAACTGCACGTGTTTGGGCCATGTTTATTATTCTGATGGTTACATTCAGTTGGGTAGAGCAAAGAAAAATGATTGCCTTCTCCATGTTGGCAACCGTCCCAATAACCTTAGCGGGAGCGCAGGTATATCAAGAGCTTTTACAACCAACCAGCCTAATTAGTTATTTTCTTGTCACTACGCTAACGCTTATGGTGATGTCACGTTATCTAAGCGGACGGCTGATGTTTGAAAACAACAAATTGTTAGCTGTAAATACTAAGTTAGCTGAAATCCAATCTGAGAAAAAGCAGCTAGCAATTGAGGTTGAGCGCGCCAGAATCTCACGCGAACTGCACGACACACTCTCAAACACAATTGGCGCTGCACTCATCCATGTGCGCTCAGCCAATGCCATGGTCGACCGGGATGGCACAGCATTTCGCACTCATTTACAAGAAGCAGAAAGCTTGTTGCGTCAAGAACTTATGAGCGTTCGGCATGTCATTCACGCCCTTCGACCATCAGACTTAGAAGAAAGCGGCCTAAAACATGCAGTTGAAACACTTGCCGCAAATGAGCTGACAGCTAGAGGCTTAGTAATTGAAAGTGACTATGACATTCGCAGCGTAATGCCTAACCACATAGAACACGAGTTGTTGCAAGTGATGAGGGAAGCCATCACAAACATTACTAAGCATGCAAATGCGACGTTTGTCGAACTATATCTGCGAGAAACGTCTGACGCATGGCAACTGGAAATTCACGATGACGGTATTGGTGGTGTCCCAGACATGACGGCATTAGAACAGACAAACAGCTATGGCATTCGTGGAATTTATGAACGCGTCCGGCTACTAGGTGGCATTATCAATATTGCCAGTGCTGTTGAAAATGGCACCTCGATCAAAATCGACATACCGAAATAGCGCCTTCTGATATGAAAAACATCACAAAAATTCTCATCGTTGATGACCACGCGATTGCGCGCCGTGGGCTAGAAGCAATTCTCGTTGCGCGGGAAGAGTATCAAATCGTCGGGTATGCAGCCTCGGTTCAAGAGGCCGTGACAGCTACCAAAACTCACCAACCAGACCTATTACTCCTCGACAATTTTCTAGCCGACGGGATGGCAAAAATGGTCATCGATAACATCAAGGCGTTCAATACTGCCGTTAAATTTCTAATAGTGTCAGGTCAGAAAGACGACAAATCGCTATATGAGGCATTTCTGGCTGGTGCGAATGGCTACGTGTGGAAATATGCTGAGGAGGCAGAAATATCGCAGGCAATTGAAATTGTGAGCCGTGGAAACTCTTTCTTCATGGCGGACTTTGTCGAAAATATTCGGAATGCCTCTGTCACAAGTGAGCAAAAGCCGCATGCACTAGCTGGCGTTTTCAGCGCACTTAATGAGCGCGATATTGCTATTGTGAGGCTTGTCGCGAATGGCCAAACGAATACAGAAATAGCACAGACTCTTTCATTGGCCGAAGGTACGGTTCGAAATTACCTGAGTGCAATGCTGGTAAAAACTGGTGCAAATAATCGCATGCAGTTGGCTGTCTGGGCGATTCAGTGTGGAATTGTGCAAACGCCATCTATGACTTAATTATTGCTTGGCAAGCTATGCGAACTCGCCAAGCATTGCCTTGTGAACATCAACAACTGATTTTTCAAATAGGCGCAGGCCTAACTTGACTGGCGTAGAGTCAGCTTGCTGCAACGTTACCTGTTTGTTGCCATTGAGCTCAGTCAGCGACACTAACTGCATCGAAATATCGTCAACGTCCAACGGGTTACAGCTAAGCCCATTTTCTGCATATAGCTCTTGTAATGCACTTGTATTGCTTGTGAGAACAGGCACGCCGCAGGCTAGGGCCTCCAATGGTGGCAACCCAAACCCCTCATGCAAAGAAGGCAGGACCACCCCTCTAGCGCAGTTATAAATTGCTGGCAAATCTGCTTGAGCAACGTAGCCTAAATAATGCACATTTGAAATCTGTTCCGCCTGCTGCAAAATCACATCTGAGTCGTAACCAGCAGCCCCTGCGAGAACCAAATGCCAATCATCCATTTGCGGCTGAATTTGTTCAAAGGCGCTCAGCAAGCGCGCCAAGTTTTTGCGGGGTTCTAACGTGCCCACATATAACAGCATGTTCGCAGGCAGACCATATTTTTCACGCACGGTATCAAGCAGCGCGTTACAGTGAATAGGCCTAAATTCAGGGGCAGCCGCTTCATGAACTACGGTGATTTTTTGCGCCTCAACCCCTAACACGCGTTGAATTTCAGTTTTCGAAAATTCAGAGACGGTAATAATGTGCGTCGCGCGTCGGGCAATGAATGGAAGCAGCCACTTCATGGTCACAATGCGGCTGGGCGGATGAGTCCACGTGTGTGTAAACAGCGACATATCGTGAATTGTCACCACATAAGGCACGGGACAGAAAAGCGGCGCGATTGAATTGGGGAAATGGACTAGCTCAATTTTTGACCATAACAGCGTGAACGGCAGCACAAACTGCATCCACAGCCAGCGACTAAATGGAAAATGACGGCCAATCTGATGCCTATCAAACGGCACTGGCAGCGGCTTATTACCTAGGGTCACAACATCCCAATCTTCGCTAGGCGCGGTCAACGCATTGAGCAATTGCAACGTGTAAGTTCCAATGCCTGTTTGAACGCCAATTAGCGGGGTTGCATCAACTGCTATGCGCGGCACGGCCACTCCAAAGTCCAACTAAGATCCAAAACAAAAATGCTGTCCCGTTGAATAGTAAAAAGTAATCTAGTAATCCGTGTAGCATAAACGCTACAATCCCAGCCGCTAAGCCTAACTGAAGCCAATCAACGTTGCGCTGCACTTGCAGATAAATCTCTCGTAAAACAACAGCTAGCCAGACAAAAAATGGCATAGCGCCAAGTAAGCCCAACGACACAAACAGCTCTACGTACCAATTGTTGGTGTGAATTGTGTCGTTGAAATGCTCCATTGCAAGCACATCACCATACTGCAAGCGGTAGTTATCAAAGCCAATGCCGATCAACGGTTTTTCGAGCCACAGCAAGTAAGCAGCTTTCCACAGCGTGCGGCGGTGTGGAATAGGCGGCAACAAGGTTTGCTCAGCTGGGGCCGCCGCAACCGCCCCGACTTCAGTAACAGTTTCCAATTGCGCCTGTGCACTAGAGGTCACAATTACGTCTGTGACGGCGACCGTGCCATTTTTCTGACTAAACCACGTCACTGATTCTTGCACAACATCCCACTCTAGGCGATAGACACCCGGCTCCATTGGCAGTTGCAGTGCGACATCCCAAGCCTGCATTTCATTAGGCGACACATCCACCGGAAACTGCCACCGTGGTTCATTGGCTAGCAACGTCAGCCCATCATCAGCCTGTATATACCAATGCGCCCCCAAACGAATGGGCCGCTCTAACGCCTCTGACCAGGTCAACAAGCCTTCGTTCACAATTGAAACCGGAATAGACAATTGCGTGCCTATGTCACCAGCGACTTTGGACGGCACTTGGATCTGCGCCCGATACCAAGCATCATCTCCTTCGCTTTGCAAACGCAGCTGCCAGACAGGATGCAACACAAATGTAGCACTAAGAATCAATACCATCCCCGCTGCGAAACCGCCAACCACCCTAAGCGCAGTCCGATCTTGTTGGCGCCAAGCAATGAACAACAAGGTACCAACCAGTAACAAGCTCGTTACAACGCTTGCGCGGCTTAACGCAAGTACTGACGCTGAAAATAAAACCAAGGTCACTACCGCCGTTACAATGGCAAGCACACGTTGCTGACGGGTTATCAAGACCAACGTCAGGCACAAAGCCAATGGCACTAGCGCTTCCAAATACATCGCAGTCTGATTAGCATGATCAAACGTACTGGTCAGCCGCAGGAATGGCCCAACCGTTGTTGCTCGGCCACGAAACACATCTAGCATTGAGAGTGGCGCGTTACTGAACACTTCAATCGCCCCTAACACCGCCGCAATTAGCGCTCCAGTTAGCAGTGCGACATAGAGCCAATTCTGTTTGCCATTGTTAGTCATGACAATGCAATAACAGGCGTACGCCAAGCCAATGCCAATTGCCAATCGATATGTCGCGAATAAGGCGAGCCGTAGATCCTGTGCTTGACTAGCTGCAACGAGCGCAACACCGCCAACCACCGCAAACAACACAATGCTCACAAGCCAAAACCGATTCGGCCAACGTACAACTGGGATTGCAATAACAAGTGCTAAGTAAACAACCAATTCAAGGTTGGTAAGTTGAATGGAGGCATAAGCAATTGCCGGCTGTATTTGCTCAAACGGCAGCACAACCAGCACGCATAGCAATATCAATAGAGCGCCCTTTCTCCAAACCATGCGCCGGATTATATAAAGTGTTGCTCACAAACAAATGATCAGAGGATAAGTTTATGCTGGGAATTTCTAATGTTGAAAATGGAACAACTGCTAAATTCAACACTTCGTGGTAAAACATTTTCATGACTTCAATGAACGGACATTCAGCAAACGGAACCGGGCGCAAAGTAACGCGTAACGTACTTGGGACAGAACTCAAGACTTGTTGTAAATCCCCATTAACTGGGTTTTATCGGGACGGCTCGTGCAAAACAGGCCCACAAGACCGCGGAGTGCATATTACCTGCGC
>JAHDBS010000293.1 GCA_020630225.1 Anaerolineales bacterium
GGCTGATATTTAGTTCCGCTGCGCCAGCGTCGAAGTCACCAGCAACAATATGAACTGCGCTTGGCGCTGGGTCATCCCCTTCAGCAGGCTCAATGGTCAAAACATAAGCGCTAGCAGCGTCAACATCGGCTTGGTCTAAGGCGAAATATTCTGGGTAGTTCCCGTCTGCATCGACGGAGAAACGGCCAGCGGTGATTGGATTGCCATCAACAATTAGCCAACCTTCATAGACGAAGTCTTCGCCAAGGTCTTCCAAGCCGTTGAAGTTCAGCTTGAGGTTGCCTTCAGCCATCATGGCATCTTCAGACTTTTCGTCAGCTTCCATCATTTCGCCGTCTTCAGCCATTTCAGACTCATCCATGCTGTCTTCATCAGTCATGGCTTCATCATCTTCCATCATGGCATCGTCAGATTTTTTGTCGTCTTCCATCATTTCGCCGTCTTCGGCCATTGCGTCGTCATGACTGTCATCGGCCATGCTGTCATCGTGACTGTCTTCGTCCATCATAGCGTCATCGTCTTCCATCATGGCATCGTCGGATTTGTCATCCTCTTCCATCATTTCGCCATCTTCAGCCATTTCAGATTCATCCATACTGTCTTCCATTGCGTCTTCAACAATGGCAGTTGGTTCAACATCGGCAACACGGACCTCTTGAACTGGGCCACCGCAGGCCGTTAGCACTAGCAATGCCAGTGCGGAGATAGCAGTAAGTTTTTGTAACATTCTTGATTCCTCGTGTGTATAAATTTATGCATCAAATGATTGCACTGGCTTGGATGTGACATCAAAACTTTGTATTACGGCATACAGCAACGGTTTATGCAGTGTTTAGTTCGCGCTCATGTTTGTAGTAGGGCTTATAAATGCGCCGCTCATTTAACAAAAAAAGCCGCGTTACCTAGAGGTAACGCGGCTTGCAAGTGTGGGAACGTTTGCGAGCTAGCTTGCAAGTGAGGCCAACGTAACACGTTGACTGCCGTCTGGCTCAGCCGTGATGGTGGTGATGACTTCGCGTCCGTTGAGGGTGTAGACAATTACAGTGGTTTTTGTGCCAGTGTCAGGGTCAACAATGTCTTCGTTACTTTTGAGCGCGTAGCCAAGCGCTGGAAGTTCTGTCGTGTAAAACGCAACAATTTCATCATAAGCAGTGTCAGTGAGGTAGGTAACGCTCAAGTTGCCGCCAAGGTCACTAGAGACCAAATCACGGGCGTTGAGCAACACAGGTAGGCCTAACACCTTTCCATCCACAATGGCAGGATCAACAGCAACGGTTGTATCAGCTGCTGCGTCAACGGCGGCGTCGACAAGCTCATCGATAGTCGTCTCAATTTGTCCATCGCCATTCGCGGCCTCTTCCAAGATATTGCCAAAAACACCGCCTAATGCACCGTCGCCGCCTAACACGGCTTCTGCAGTTAGCTCAATTCCTTCTGGTAAATCGCCAATAACGCCTTCAGCCATGGCGCGGAGGGTTGGGTCTGCCAGTGCCGCTTGCGCCGTTTGCTCAATGCCGGGCACCGCAGTCTGGGCTTGTCTCATTGCTTCTTGGACTTGTGCCATTGCCGTTGGGTCTGCTTGGAGGGTCTGGATTGCATCGCCACCTGACTGCAATGTGAGCTCAATTCCCGGCGGTAATTGGGTGCGAACCTCTTCATAAACGCTTTGCGCAGTTGCTGCGGTTTGCACCGTTCCCAAAATTTGACTTGGTAATTCTGTACACATACACGCCGTGATAAACAGAAACATTGGGAACATGAGCAGGCTCAATATTTTTTTTGATGGTGCCATTGGTATATTTTGTGGTTTCATAACTTCTATCTTACAGGGAGCCGCTTAATTGGTCTTTGGGTAATGCTAATCATTTCTACCAAAGTATGACTTTATAACCTCGAATCAAAGCCTTAATTAAGACTAAATATAAACACAATTGTTTGAAAAATAAAATGAAAGACGAAATGGGCGGCCATAGATGCAGGCCGATTACAGCGCCATTTATTCAGAATGCACCGGGTAAAGCATTGATGAAAACTTGCGCTGCGCGAATAGTTGCCTTTTGGCAGTTCGCTATGTAACTAACACGTATTTGGGATGGGGTTTTCATGTCTTCGTTATTTCGTAAGATTACTGGTAATTACGCGACGTTTACCGTTTGGATTATTTTCCTTGTGTCGCAAACAATTTGTTTAGCGTTTGCTGCTGTGGTTATGCTGGCTCGTAGTCAATATATTTCTGCACCAGACGCGCCAGAACAAATTGCGATTGCGCCAGCGATAACACCAACTATTATTTCAGCCATCGTTGTTGAAAATATTGATCTGTCTGCACCGCCGCAGCCAACAGAAGCGTTTGTACCAATTATTCCAATAACTGGTGAGCAAGAGTCTGTGGCAAGTGATGATGTATACGCACAAGCTGACGGTCAGGTTGCGAGTCTTGATGCGCCAACAGCGCAGCAAGAAGACGTCTTCTTTGACAAGCCTTTATTTGAAAGCCTAAGCGAAGTTATGGGTGTCTTCTTGTCACCAGGTGACGTTGTTGACCCAGCTGCTGAAGTGCAAGTCGCGGAAGATGCTGCGCCAACGCAATCTAGTATTGAAACGCAACCAGACACCGCCGCACCAACTAGCATTATTGTGCCAACAGCTACGGTAACAGACATTGTTGTGCCTACTAGCACTGCAACAAATACGCCAGCGGCGGTTGCGCAAAATGCTGCGATTGCAACGGCCACGCCAGAGGCTGCGTCAAATACGACAAACAGCCTGCGACCAACTTCAACGCCAACGTCGCCAGCAACAGCGACTTCAGTCCCAACCGACACGCCAACGGCTACGCTAGAGCCAACCGCAACAGCAGAACCAACGGCAACGTCAGAGCCGACAGCAACAAACACCAACACGCCTGTGCCAACGGCAACGGCAACTAACACAGCGACACCAACAAATACGCCAACGCCGCTAAATACGGCAACGCCAACGGCGACAAATACACCTGCAGCAACCAGCACACCGACTAACACGCCAACGCCAACAGCTGCACCAGCTTCAGCAGACTTGTCACTGCGCATTTTGCCGCCAGTCGGACGCGCCTGTGGCGATGCAGCTAGCATTACTTACCGCGTTAGTAACGGCGGAGATGATCCCGCAACAGGTGTGACTTTGACAGGTCATTTGCCGTCTGTATTTACGGGCGCAAGTACCGATCAGGACGGGTGTTCCGTCAACGGGTCTAATTTGAGTTGTACCTTCAAAGACCCTCTTGAAACGGGATCCTATTTTGATGTAATCTTTGATGGGGCTTTTGCTAGCTCGCCTTGCTACCTCTCAATTGAGGCCAGCGGTAGCGTTGGTAGCGATGTGTCGGACCCAGTCTCGTTCAATAACAATTTGACGTTGCCGATCATTTTGTCAGGCAATGGTGAAGACCGCTAAGCCCAAAACAATTTAGACTTGCTCACCTGATAGGTCAGCCATACGTTTGTTGGAGGAGAAGAGACGTAGGGGCTGACCTTTTTTATTTGTTAATTGGTGAATTGCTTAATGATTAATTGTTAATGGGGGGCGTGTCTGTGCTGGCTGTTTGTACAATACTGCAGATCAGAGATAGTAGCTACTTCAAATTTGAAGAGTCATACTTAGAAATAATCCTAAGTGCTTTGACAACAACAATAATTTGATGCGCCCCCCCACTGAGCGAAGTCGAATGTGTAACCAAAGGTTCAACCCTCTACCAGCTCTTCAGGTCTAGCGGCGTACCTAACTACCTCGCCCCATTTGCGTTTCCAAAACGCCCACAACTTCGCCTAGCGTTTTGGCGTCAAATGCGAGTTTGGCACCAGCGGCAGCGAACAAGTCTGGCAATGTTTTTGTGCCACCGTAGGCGAGCGCTTGCCGATAGTTGCTAACAGCTTGGGCTTCGTCTTGCAGGGCGTTCTTCCATACCATGACAGCACCCATCTGCGCTAAACCGTATTCAATGTAATAAAACGGATATTTGAAGATATGCAGTTTACGATGCCAGCCAGTTTCGGCCTCGGCTTCTAGGCCTGACCAGTCTTCAAACGGCATGAACTTATGCCAGAGCTCCATCCAGTAGGCGTCACATTTGGCAGTGTCTTTGGCGCGTTCAATGTCTGCATAAACCCAGTGTTGGAATCCCGCCACAACGGCCATATACGGCCAGAAGCCGACAATTTTTTCTAAGTGCTGGCGATGGTAGAGCTTCGCAGTGTCATCATCAAAGAAGCCGCCATATTGCTTGGTGAGGTATGGTGATGCGAGCAGTTCCATTGCCATTGAGGCGACTTCACAAAACTCCATCGGTGGTTCCCATTGTGGGTAATATGGTAATTTGCCAGCACACTCATAGACGTGGAAACCATGTCCCGCTTCATGCAGCATTGTGCGGATGTTAGTTGCGACGCCAGCCGCATTCATAAAGATGAACGGCTTGCCAGCCACCATAAATGAAGTGCAGTAGCCGCCAGGGCTTTTGCCTTTGCGCGAGTCGAGGTCAATTAGCCCTTCAGCGCGCATTTCATGTAGCCAAGTACCTAACTGTGGGTTCACATGCTCCACCATGTTGGCGCTTTTTGTTGCCAACTCAATGCCGTTTTCAAATGGTGTCGCAATTTGTTCGCCGGGTACAGGTGCGAGTTTGTCCCAAGGTCGGACGCTGTCTAACCCTAACTTGGCTGCCTGTTGCTGATGGACGCGAGTTGCCGCCGGGACAACCACTTCAGCAATTGAGTCAAAGAATGTGAGTGCGTCATCAGGGGTATAGTCCCAACGACCTTTTTCACGCCAGATGTAGTCACGGTAATTGTCGAATCCAGCATTCTTTGCAATTTGTTGACGCTTTTCTAAGAGCTTGACCCAAATGGTGTTGAGTTCATCGCGGTCTTCCAAGTATCGATTGATCTTGGCGCGCCACGCGCCTTCTCGCACGCTGCGGTCTTCCTCATACAAATACTTATCGAGCTGCTGGCTAGTTTTCTCTTCCCCATCCCACATAATGGTTTGCGCTCCAATGACCTTGGAGAAATCACTGCTGAGCTTGGCTACATCTGTGTGTAATGGAATGTTTTCTTCACGGAATAACTCTGCTTCGCCACGAATGTTGCGCATTGGGATTTCCATGCCAGCAGGCATGGTGTCACAAGCAAGGAGCTTCGTCTTCAGCTCTTGTGAAGCCATCGAAAGTGGCGGTTGGATGTTTTCCAGAAAATCATCAAACGATGCCCGAATAGCGTCATCTGCGGTGTTGAGCGTCAAGGCAACATAGCGCCGTTGATACAGCTCCGCCGCAATTGCTTCGATTTGCGTCCAATCGCGTAGCCACTGATCAACAGTGTCTGCGGTGACCTCACGCGCAATAAGGTTAGTGAAATAGGGTTCAAAATCGGCCCAAGACCAGTCTTTGAACGCGTCATACTCTGTAGGAAGGGCAGTGAAATTCATGACACGTATATTAGCAGAAATTTTTACTGGGGTTATGGCCATGCAACTGTAGTCAAAGCATGCTGTTTGAGGTCACTTTCCTCTGCTATCCTTTTGCAGATGAAACAAAACTGTTATTGCGGACGCTCAAATGCTTATACAGCTTGCTGTGGAAAATATCATCGTGGGGCGGCCAGTGCGCCAACGCCTGAAGACCTAATGCGCTCGCGCTATAGCGCTTTTGCAGTTGGCGATGCTGACTATTTGGTAGCCACGCGGCATCCGCGGTTTGTTACCGACTCGTCTGCCGCAGAAATAGCGCAAAGCAACGTTGAGATGAAATGGATTGGACTGAAGGTGTTAGACGCTGTCCAACTGTCAGAGAAAAAAGGCCAAGTGGAATTTATTGCGTTCTATGAGCAGGCCGGGCAACGCGGGCAACTTCACGAACGCTCTAATTTCCAGAAATTCAAAGGGAAATGGGTGTATACAGACGGCGAGCTCAAATAAGCAAAATTATTGACGTCTCATCATGAACAGCGTCATGCCTAATAACATTCCAAATGCGGTAATGCTGCCTGT
>JAHDBS010000294.1 GCA_020630225.1 Anaerolineales bacterium
GACCAACCGTACATTTGATATCACTATCTTTCATATGTTTGGCGCAATTACTGCTGTGCTTGCACTACGGCGCGCTACTAAGACGACGAGCTACTTGCGTGCTGGGGTAACGGTTGGCTTGGTAAACATGATAGTCATCCTGATATTCAGGTTGAATGACCCAACTCTCAATGTCAACGGCGTCCTGACGCTGCTTGGCGCTGGTTTTGCCAACGGTCTAATTTCAGCATCACTCTCTTTGATGGGGGTGTACTTGCTGGCACGCCCATTCGGGTTTGTTACAGCATTACAGCTTCAAGAACTCAGCCGCCCTAGTCACCCCTTGTTACAAGAGTTACGGATCAAGGCACCGGGGACATATCAGCACAGTTTACAGATTGCTAACTTAGCCGAGCAAGCTGCTCAAATTATTGGGGCAGACGACTTACTTGTACACGTTGGTGCGCTCTATCATGACATTGGAAAGTCGCTGAAGCCTGAGTTTTACGTCGAAAATCAGCTTGAAGGGATCAATCCACACGATACGATTTCAGCCAAACACAGTGCAAAAATCATTATTGATCATGTACGTGAAGGCGCTAAATTAGCGCGTGACTACCAACTGCCTGCATCCATCATTAGCGCGATCCTTGAACACCATGGCACTAGCCAAACTATGTATCAATATAGCAAGGCTTTACAAGAAGTTGGCGGCGATGCATCACAAGTAGACATAGCAGACTTCACCTATCCTGGTCCTAAACCGCAAAGTCGAGAAGCAGCATTACTCATGTTGGCAGATGGTTGTGAAGCAAAAGCCAGAGCTGACCGCCCCACCAGCATTGAAGAGATTGAAGAAATCGTTGACATTATTTTCAATGCGCGCTTGAAAGACGGACAGCTAAACGAGTGTCCAATTACACAGCAAGAGTTGCGTTTGGTCCGTAATTCATATGTAAACACGCTCAAAGGCTTCTTTCATTCAAGATTGAAATATCCATCACTGAAAGCACTCGAAGCAGCAACAGAAAAGATTGAAACTGGCCCATTACCAGCTCTCCCAGAGCCAAGCGATGCACTAAGCACTGACCAATAAGATGGCAAAACCAAAATATATTATTGACGTCCAAGTCACAGTTGACACACCCTTCACAGAAGACGCGTTAACTGAAACGCTCACTGCCATTGCAACGGCTACCTTAGTGCATCAAGATGCCCCCCGTGGGGCAGAGCTATGCTTAGTCATCTCTGATGATGAAACCGTGCATCAACTCAATCGTGATTATGCTGGCAAGGATAAGCCAACTGACGTGCTCTCATTTGTTAGCGAGACTGACTTTCCCGGCCAAGGTGGATACTTGGGAGACATCATCATTTCGATTGAAACAGCCACAAGCAATGCCGCAGCAAATGGGCATCCGTTGCTTGCAGAACTTCAACTTTTAACCACTCACGGCTGTTTACATCTCATGGGGCACGATCATGGCGATGCAGAAGAAAAAGCAAAAATGTGGGCAGCCCAAGCAGACATTTTGACAACAGCAAACATACAAGTAAATTTGCCAGCTTAGACACTTTCCTCAACTGAAAAATTTGCGCAAATGACAATCAATGTCTATCCTTAGCGCATGCGCAAAACCTCTCGCTCCGCCCTAACAATTGCCATCATTTCTTTTATTGCTGGCCTTCTATTATTACTCTCTCGGTATGTATTTCTTGACCGATTTACATTTGGAGAACTATTAGCAGATTTATACACTGCCGCAGGCATTATTGTTAGTGCCGTTGCACTGGCAATGATCTTGTCCGAAATTCGGATTAGTCAATTGCGCAGCAAGCAAATTCCAGATGATGTGTTGAGTCGTATTCGAAGCAAAAATCCGAACGTGGCAGGAGCAACCATGACCGCCTTAGCGCAAAAAAACGCAGATGGGGAGTCTCCACTGACAAATGGCGTCCTCCAAGATGCGGTGCTGAGCTACGCAAATTTGTCAGGATCAAACTTATCTGAAGCAGATATGAGTGGCGCTTATCTCTCAAAAGCAGACTTCACTGATGCAAATTTGAGCAATTCCAAACTCAATCGCGCCGTCATGCAAAATGTCAGCTTACGCCGCGCATACCTTAGTCAAGCCAATATGATTGGGTGTGATCTCACAAGCGCAGACTTCACAGACGCTAATCTGATGGCCGCAAACCTTGCAAACGCCCGCTTAGTGGACGCAGTCTTGCATGACGCAGTGTTGATTGGCGTGAACTTTACAAATGCAAATCTCAACAGCGCAGACTTACTAAGCGCAGATTTGAAACAAGCAAATCTATCAAAAGCTGATTTGCGCAATGCAAATTTGCGTGACGCAGACTTAGAAGGCGCCATTTTGGATGGCATCAAATACAATGCTGACACTACATGGCCGCTTTACTTTGAAGCCCCAGACCCACTAGCCTAATACATCACTATGAAGTTTTCAGTTATCCAAGGGAACATTGTCAGCAGCACAGCTGATGCCATCATCATCAACTTGTTTGAAGGTGTACTCAAGCCAAGTGGTGCAACGGGCGCGGTAGACAATGCACTAGACGGTCAAGTCAGCACACTTATTGACAGTGGCGACATTTCAGGCAAGCTTGGAGCAACCACAGTTCTGTATTCAAATACGAATGCTGTCGGTGCGCAACGCGTCATTATTGTCGGGTTAGGGTCAGCGCTGGACTTTGATCTCCAATCCATTCGCAGGGCCGCAGCAGCGAGTGCCGCCAAAGCACGAGACCTTGGCTGTAAAACACTTGCCACCATTGTGCATGGCGCTGGAATTGGAGGCATTACACCTCACGCTGCAGCAGAAGCAATGGCAGAAGGAATGTTGCTTGGTGAGTATCAGGCCGATTTACATAAGTCTGTGCGCCGCAGCAAACATATTCAAGCAATCGAAGTTATAGAGTTTGAGGCTGAGAAAGTAACCGACATCCGGAATGGTATTGAGTCCGGTGTTGCCCAAGCCATTGCAACGAACAAAACCCGCGACTTAGTTAATCAGCCACCAAATTTTTGTACGCCTACTTATCTTGCTGAGCAAGCCCAAGCACTGGCAGAAAGCAGCAACCTTACGATTGAAATCCTAGAACAAGCAGATCTTGAAGCTGAACAAATGGGAGCATTTCTTGGCGTAACCCAAGGCAGTGATGAGCCGCCAAAGCTCATCATTTTGAAGCATACTCCTGACAATGTCGATCCAGATGCAAAGCCAATTGTGCTGGTTGGGAAGGGTATTACGTTCGATACTGGCGGCTACACCATGAAAACCGGCGCAGGCATGCTCACAATGAAAAGTGATATGGGCGGTGCCGCAGCCGTCTTTGGCGCTATGCAAGCCATTGATGCACTGGATCTAGATGTGCCTGTCATCGGGCTCATTCCAACCTGTGAAAACATGATCAGTGGCAATAGCTATCGTCCTTCTGATGTCATTACAGCCTCAAATGGGAAAACCATCGAAATCATTAGCACCGATGCTGAAGGTCGCCTGATTTTGGCCGACACCTTGGTCTATGCCCAACGTCTCAATCCACGCGTTGTGATCGACCTTGCAACATTGACCGGCGCAGCAATGGTTGCCTTAGGGCAAGGGCAAGCCGCAGCGCTATTTACGGCTGACAGCCAAACCTTACAAGGTCTACAAGCAGCAGCAGACGAAAGCGGAGAGCGCTTGTGGCACATGCCTCTGTATCCAGAATATAGCGACTACATGCGCCGCAGTCCAATCGCCGATTTGCGCAATAGCCCGAATGATCGTTATGGTGGCGTGGGAACCTCGGCGGCATTTCTAAAAGAGTTTGTGGCTGACATGACATGGGCACACATCGATATTGCGAGTGTTGCTTGGCTGCCAAATGGGAAAGCTGTCAAGCCGCTTGGACCATCAGGAGCAACAGGCTATGGTGTTCGGTTGCTCACCAAATTTGTTCGTAATTTGATATAGACATTGACCACACACATAGATCTTGCGCTTGAGCAATTCGCTCGCCCCACTGCTGTTGAGGTTAATCTTGCGCACCTCACGCATAACTACAACGCCATTCGAACGCAGATAGGCGACGCCAAATTGATGGCAACCATCAAAGCCAATGCCTATGGGCACGGCTTAGTGCAGGTCGCACAGCACCTTGAAAACTTAGGTGCAGATTACTTCTGTGTCGCATTAATCGAAGAAGGCATTGAACTCCGCAAAGCTGGCATCACAACGCCAATTTTGATCTTCGGTGGTCTCACGATGGCGCAAATCCCACTGTATTTGGAATATGATCTAGCCATTACAGCCCCCTCTCTAGAAAAACTTGCCCATATCAACAATGTTGCCAAGCAGATGGGCACCATCGCCAAAGTTCACCTTAATATTGATACGGGCATGGCGCGCATCGGTATTCGCTGGCAAAACGCACACAAGCTATTTGCATTGGCTCAAACTTGCGCCCACTGTCGCATCGATGGGGTTTACAGCCACTTTGCAAACGCCGATGTTGCTGAACTATCATCTGCGAACGCACAGCTTGAAAATTTCAAACGCGCCTTGCAGTTTTATCCAGAAAACAACTTAAAAACGCCAATGCGACACATCGCAAATTCGGGCGGCGTGTTACAAATGCCAGACGCATATTTAGATGCTGTACGCCCAGGCATTGCCTTGTTTGGAATTTACCCTGACGCAACTTGCATTCGAAGCATTGCCCTAAGGCCGGTAATGGCGCTTCGCTCACACGTGGTGTATTTCAAAGTTGTGGAAGAAGGTACGCCCATCAGCTATGGCCACACTTGGCGGGCTTCACAGAGAACAAGAATTGTTACTCTGCCTGTTGGCTATGGGGATGGTTATCCACGAGCGTTGTCAAATAAAGGGGAAGTTCTAATTCATGGCAAACGCTACAAAATTGCTGGCCGCGTTTGCATGGATCAAGTAATGATTGACATTGGCTGGACTGAAGCTTACAACGGCGACACAGTGACCTTACTAGGCACCGATGGCGACGCGCAAATCACCATTGAAGACCTAAGCGAATGGGCTAACACCAATCCTTACGAAATCTTGACGACGTTCAACACGCGTATCCCTCGCATTTACATCAATAGCACCACTGACGACTAAAACTACCGGAAAGTCTTCTTTTTCCGCGTTAATTCAAACAAATCACAAAGCCTAAACAAACTCTTAATTAATCTGCAATACTTTGCACGGTATGGTTTGGTTAGGGAAATCTGTACTGTTTGGCACGGCATTTTTTTGCCATCAAATGGCCTCAAATTTGCAACGAATTGAACGAGCTTGCAAAAGTTTGAGAATGGTATACTGACGAAATGGTTAGGCAAAATGGCGGGGATGATGCACCGTCAAATCGCAGCTTGTGGCTTCAACTAGGCTTAGTCGCCATGGTTGGAGTCAACATGCTCTTAATAGGTGGTTTGGCAATTCTGAGTTGGCAAGTATTCAGCCCAGAAGACACCGAAACTGCAACCCTTCCAGAAGGGTCTATTGCTGATCCTGCACCCATTTTCCCAACAGCGACTCTTCGGAAAGAAAGCTTTGAAGCCGAAGTGATTATTGCCACCGCTGAAATTGGGATCAAAACTGCCACTCCTACCCCTATCAATTACAGTGACGCGGAAGCAGTCCTTTCTGAAATCAATATTCAAGTTGCAGAAGTTGTCACCGAAGGTCCACCACCTACGCCACTGAATAACCCGTTTGATCTTGGTGGTTCAATTGCAATTGAGCTAAGGCGGAATGGCTATGCCAATATTTGGGCATTAGCGCCGGGCAATACTGGCCTTACCCGTCTCACCGCAGGCAACTGGGAAGACCGTGACCCAGCTTGGTCTCCTGACGGCAGCATGCTCGCGTTTGCATCAAACCGTGCAGGTAGCTGGGATATTTACGTATTGTCGCTCAACACAGGTATTGTGACGCAAGTGACAAATCTGCCGGGTTATGAAGCACACCCGTCTTGGAGCCCAGATGGCGTTTGGCTCACCTTCGAAGC
>JAHDBS010000295.1 GCA_020630225.1 Anaerolineales bacterium
CGGCGGGTTGCGAGCCCCATGCGGAGGATTGCAACGCCGGTTACAACGAGGACCATCATGCCAGCCAATGCAGCTTTCATGAGACCTTCGCTGAGGAAGCTATCACCAGTGTTAGGGATTTCACCCGGAATGACTGTGATGACAACTTCGTCTGAGTCTGCGCTACCACCGCTGCTAGCGACAGATGCGACGTTCTTGATCTTGCCACCGATTGCTGCGTCTGTGTCAACGCGGACACCAATGTTGATGGTGGCTGTGCTGTTAGCTGCCATGGTGCCGATGTTCCAGGTCAGCGTGTTGCTGTCTTCATCGTATGAAGCGCTGCCTTCTGCTGAAGCGTAGGTGACATAGCTGACACCGTCTGGCAAGACATCGGTCAGGACAACTGCTGCGAGTGCATCATCGTCATTAGGATTGGTTACTACCAAGCGGTAGGTAACATCTTCACCTTGCATTGCGACAAAGCTCTTCACCAGTTCATTGGTGTCATCAATGATGAACTTTTCAACCGTTGGTGGATCAAGCTGTGCACCCAATGGTGGTACGTAGACGCCAGCATCTACATCGTCAATGTCTTCGCCTGCGCCAACAGTGATTGTGCCCGTTTCGCCTGAAGTGGCGTTGGCATCGCTGTCAACTGTGTCATCATCACCTTGGTCAGCTGGGCTGAATTGTTCGGTGGTTGGGTTGTTTAGAACGAAGCGAACTGTGTAGTCACCTGGTTCTACTTCTTCAAACTTGTACTCACCGTCTGTGTTGGTGGTATCAGTTGCGATAACGTCGCCGTTTTCATCTAGCAATTGCACCGTGTAGTTTGCCAAACCTGGTTCGCCATCGTCTTGAATACCGTTGTTGTTCAAGTCGCTGAAGACCAAGTTGCCAATTGAACCGTTTTCTAGCGGTTGCTTGGTACCAGTTGGTTCCGGCGTTGGCGTCACTTCTGGTGTGCTTGTTGGCGTTGGTGTTGCGGTTGCTGCTGGCAACAAACCAGCGTCAACGTTGTCTTGCATCCCAGCGTTAGCGAGGATAATGACTGCCGTGTAGTTCACGTCAGCGAGAATGTCGCTGTCGATTGCATCGTCCGCACCTTGATCTGCTGGGCTGAAGCCACCGAAGCCTGCAGGCTCAATGACTTGCACAATGTAGCGTGTGCCAGGTACAAGTTCAACGAATGCATATTTACCATCTGCATCGGTTGTGGTGGTGTCAACTTGGGTGTCTGGCGTGCCATCACCGTCGTCGTCGGTCCACAAGTTTACGGTGACGTTAGCAATGCCAGCATCGCCTTCATCTTGAATGCCGTTACCGTTGCGGTCTTCCCATACATAATCCCCGAGAGAGCCACCTAATGGTGCTTTTGTGCCAGTTGGTGTTGGTTCTGGCGTTGCGGTTGGCGCTGGCGTTCCCGTTGGTTGTGGGGTCGCCGTTGGTGCGGTTGCCGCGACTAACCCTGCATCAATTTGGGTTTGGTCTGCGTTGTCTGCATCTAGACGGGTGACATAGCTCATGCCGCCCATTTCAGGGTTTGCATCGCTGTCTGCATCGCTTTCGCCTGCAATTAGCGTTGCTGTTTCAACAAAGTCTGCACCTGGTGCATTTGGTGCTGCTTCTGGGCCAGCGAATGGACCTGCGCCATCGCTGTCAGCGGCGCTTGGATCTGTAAATGTGCCGGTTGAGATTGGACCGTCTGGACCTACAACCCAACCTTCGTATACCCAGCCAGCTGGCAAGGTAGGCAAGTTCAAGCCGGTGAACCAGATCCCGTTGCGGTAAGACGCAGTTGGGTCGGTTGGGGCTGCCAAGATAAAGGTGCTGCCGTCTGCGCCAGCAAAGTCTGTGCCAAGCGCCAATGGGTGATTGATGCTGAGCGTAGCCATGGTGCCGTCAAAGTTACCAGCCACAATGTGAACTGCGCTTGGGGCTGGGTCGTCGCCAACAGCAGGTTCAATGGTTAGAACATAAGCTGTTGCTGCGTCAACGTCAGCTTGGTCTAGTGCAAATTCAGTTTGGTGGTTGCCGTCTGCGTCTACAGAGAAGCGACCAGCAGCAATTGCGCCACCACCAGTGATGAGCCAACCTTCGTAAACATAGTCTGCACCCAAGTCTTCCAATCCGTCGAATGTGACAGTCAGGTTGCCAGCGTCTGTCGTGGCCTTGGTTGCTTTCCCGGTTGGGAAGCTGTCTGCGTTGAGGCTCAAGGTTTGTGCAACTTCAGCACCAGCGTCTGTGATTGCGCCAACCAGTGGCTTCAATGTAAATGGTGCTGCGCTGTTGTCAGGATCTGGTTCTACTGAGATGACAGCGGTGTAACCAACCAAGTCAATGGCTGTTGTTGCGTCTAGCTGCGTGAATTCATAACCGTCTGGGGCAACGAAGGTGACTTTGTAGTCAGCATCCAAGGCTAAGCCTTCGAACAAGTAGAAGCCTGGATTCCCGTCGTTGTCATCAGCAGTCACTGCGGTTGCTAATTCGTTACCGTCTGCATCTTGCAAGATGACGGTGACACCGTTCTTACCAGCGCTAGCTGGTTCGTCTTGCAAGCCGTTGCCGTTTTCGTCGTTCCAAACGTAATTACCAATGCTGCCAGTACCAGCAGGCGTTGCAGTTGGTTCAACCGTTGCAGTAGGTGCTGGTGTATTGGTTGCAGGAACGTCCGTAGCGGTTGGTTCCGGCGTGTTTGTTGCTGGTACGTCTGTTGCGGTTGGTTCAGGTGTACTGGTTGCAGGCACATCTGTCGCCGTTGGCGCAGGGGTGTTGGTTGCAGGCACATCTGTTGGTGTTGGTTCAGGTGTGTTGCTAGGCGTTACTGTCACACCGATTACAGTTGCTGGGATAAAGAAGCCAGCATCTACCGTGTCATTGTTTGAACCAGCAGCGACTGTGATTGGCGCAGTCCGACCAGTGACATCATCGGCATCGCTATCAGCAGCGTCATCATCGCCTGCGTCTTGTGGGCTTGCGGTAAACCCAGCTGGTGCTTCAAATTCAACAACGTAGTCGCCAGGTGTATTGATTGTGAAGCTGTAGTTACCATCACCGTCAGTAGTGGTGCTGTCTACAACTGTCCCGTTCAACAACAAGTTGACAGTGACATTTGCAATGCCAGTTTCACCATCATCTTGGATGCCGTCTTTGTCGATATCTTCAAAGACTTTGTCACCCAATACGGCAGGCACGAGCGTTGGTGTGGCCGTTGGTTCTGGCGTGTTGGTTGGAGTTGGTTCTGGTGTGTTAGTTGCTGTTGGCGTCGGCGTTGGCATTACGAAGAAACCAGCGTCAACGTCTTCATTGTCTTCGCCAATGGCGAGTGTGACAACAACTTTGCCATCAGTTGGCGCAGCGTCGCTGTCAACCGTGTCATCATCGCCTGCATCTTGTGGGCTTGCGACTAAACCGTCTGGCGTTACAAATTCAACTGTATATTCGCCAGCTTCCAAGTCAGCGAATTCATATTTGCCGTCATCATCTGTTTCGGTGCGGGCAATTTCAACATTGTCCTGATACAAGATGACTTCAGCATCTGCAATGCCTGGTTCGCCATCATCCATGATGCCGTCTTGGTCTAGGTCTTCCCAAACCATGTTGCCAATTGAGCCCAATGGGTTGATCACACCAGCATCAATGCTGTCGTCAGTTTCACGTGGATCTAAGTTGATTGGGCCTGTGATGCCGTCAGCATTTGCGTCGCTGTCGATTGCATCATCATCACCAGCGTCTTGCGCGGTAAATGGCATGTTCATGTCGGCAGGCAGCATGAACTGAACAACATAAGTCAGCGCTGGATCGAGCTCATCGAACCCGTAAATCCCGCCGTCAGCAGTTGTGGTGGTGTCAATTTGCGTGTCTGGGCTGCCATCAGCGTCATCGTCTGTCCAAAGATTGACAGTGACACCATCAATGCCAGCTTCACCATCGTCTTGAATACCGTCGCGGTTGGTGTCTTTCCAGACTTTGTCGCCCAGTGCTGCGCGAGGTGTAATCACACCGGCATCAACGTCGCTGGTTTCTTCGCCTGGTGTTAGGGTAATTGGACCCGTTACGCCAGCAGCGTTTACGTCGCTGTCAATGGTGTCATCATCACCCACGTCTTGCGTGGTAAATGGCATGTCCATGTCAGCTGGGACATCGAACATAACGATGTAGGTGTTGGCTGGATCTAGCTCGGTGAAGCTATATTCACCACCATTTTCGGTAGCAGTGACGTCAACCATTGTGTCAGCGGTGCCATCAGCGTCGTCGTCGGTCCAGAGTTTGACCATGAGGCCGTCTAAACCGACTTCATCTGCACCTTGCAAGCCGTCTAGGTTTGCATCTTTGAAGAAGGTACCGCTCAGGCTTGAGAGTGGGGTGATCACGGCTGCGTCAACATCCGTTGTTTCTTCACCTGGGGTCAATGTGATTGGACCTGTAATGCCGTCTGCATTTGCATCGCTGTCGACAGTGTCATCATCACCAGCGTTTTGGGTGGTGAATGGCATGTTCATGTCAGCTGGGACATCGAACTGAACAACATAGACCAACAATGGGTCTAGGTCTGCAAAGCTGTAGCTACCGTCTGCACCGGTTGTGGTGTCTTCAATTTGGGTGTCAGGTGCGCCATCACCATCGTCGTCAGTCCAAAGGTTGACTTGGATATTAGCAATGCCGTTTTCACCGTCTTCGATGATCCCGTTGCGGTTAGCGTCTTTGACTAGCTCGCCGCTTAGGCTGGCTGGAGCACATTCTTGTAAGCGAACGGTGTAGTCGCCTTTTGTCGTTTCGGTGAGCGTAATGCCGGTGGTTGGTTGTTGTGCAACTGTGAGCGTAACCCAACCGCGTGAGCCTAAGGTGTCTGCTGCGAGGTTGTTTGCACCTGTGCCAACTTGGGCTGGCATTACAGCAGAAATGTTGATGACTGCGCCTTCGTAGTCTGTCCCAGCAACGCCAGTGAGCGTACCAGTAATTGTTTCGTAGTAGTACCAGTCACTAGTGTCACTTGCGGTGCCAAGCGTGAGGCGTGGCGCACCAGCTGGTGGCAACAAGACGAGGTCTGAGAACACAATGTTGTATTCAAAGCTTGCGCCTGCTGCATTGGTAGTGGTTCCGGTCATCATGGCCGTGCCATCATCATTGATCATGTAAACGCCATTGTCGATTGCGTAACGCCAGTTGGTGTTTACAAACTCGCGATCAGCAAAGCGTGGATCAAAGCTAGGCAAGTAAAAGCCGTTGAGATGGGCGTCTGAACCGTTGTAGACACAGTATTTTGCTGGTGTCGGTGGGTCAGTTGGTGCACATTCGTTCAATAGAATGTGAATATCGCCAATCCCGTTGTTTTGTAAGGTTGGGCCGTTGTCTGGTTGTGACTTGACTTCTACATTGAACCAGCTGCCAACACCAAGAGCACCACGTGGTTGGTCGAAGTCACCCGTGCCCCATTTGTTAGCGCCACCACCAAACTGTGAGTTTGCGCGGTGTGTTAGTTTCAATTCAGCGCCTTCGTAAGCCGTCCCAGGAAGACCTACCAGCGTGCCCGTCATTTTCGTGTAGAAGTACCATTCGCTTGTATCTTCGTTTTGCGGGTTATATGGAGACCCTGCTGGCGCGGTTAGCGATAGTCCAGAGAAAGTGAGGAGCATTCGGTAACCGTTGCCGTTGCTGTCGACTAGGTCGCCAGCTAAGACTGCAGATCCACCGTCATTTTCAACCATCAGTCCATTAACGACTGAAAACGCAGATGAGTTTGGATCTACGTTGCGAATTGAGAACCCGTAGGTTTGTTTGTGATTGCCGTCAGTGACACAGTGTGTTCTGGGAGTATATGTGTCATTTGTTTGGGCTTGAACACTTTGGTAGGGTGCAAAGAACACACTAAACAAGAGTGCAAGTATTGAGGCCAACTTGAAAGATGTTTGGATATGCTGGCGTTTCAAATACTGTTGACTAAAACTATTCATAATCGTTTCCTATACCTAAAACTTCA
>JAHDBS010000296.1 GCA_020630225.1 Anaerolineales bacterium
AAGTGCCTTCACCAACTTCGTCAACATTGCATTTACCGCCACATCTACCCCTAGCTCTCTGCCAATTTTTGCCACTGCCCCATTGATCGCATCAATTTCGGTGAATGCGCCGCGTTCTACGTCTTGCAGCATTGAAGAGCGATTGGTAGCCGTCGCTGCGGCGACTTCACGCACGCGTGCAACCGGGTCAATCGTCAAGGGGATGCCCTGAGCTTGGGCCACATTGAAGGCTTCTGTTGCTGCCTGATCCATCAAGGATAGCGCTGTGGGCTTGGTCAATAGCGCCCCATTGCGGCAGCGTAAGATCGCGGTCAGTGCGTTGATGCCGCAGTTGATGATGAGTTTTTCCCAGACTGCTGCGGCAAGACTGTCTGTGAGGGTGGTTTGTAACCCCGCCTGAGTAAATAGCAGTTGCAAGCGCGTCAGCTTCGCGTGCGTTGCTGCTGTAACAGCCAACTGCGTATGACCATTCCCCGCCGCTTTGACTATTCCTGGCTCTTGCATATTCGCCCCCTGCGTTGTGATCCCCGTCACAATTTGGGCAGGGTCAACTTTGACGGCTAGGGTCTCAGCATTGCCAATCCCGTTCTGTAACGTGATGACAAGACCATCAGGGGTGAGGACTTCTGGAATCAGCTTAGCCGCACGTTCTGTTTGCCACGCTTTGATGAGCACCAAGACATAGTCACTTGGCGCAACTGCAATGGGGTTGCTCGTCGCAGTGACATTAGGGACTGTGATTTCATCGCCATTAGTTTCAATTAGGGTCAGCCCTTCGGCCTGAATGCGCGCCAGTGCGGCAGGCCAAGAGCCGAGCATTGTGACCGTAGCAAATGGCGCTAAGCGAGCTGCAAACAAAGAGGCTAAAGAGCCAGTGCCAATAATCGTGAGTGTCGGTTTCTGCATAAATAAAAAAGCCGCGGACGAGGGAGACGTACGCGGACAAAAATGCTATCCGCCTCGTCCTGTCTTGTCCGCGGCAAACTCTTTCAGGTGTAGGCTAGTGCTTAGCGATTGGCACCCATCCCAAAGAAGTCTTTTGCTTCAATTTTTGGTTCAACCAAGTCTAGGAACGCATCCCACTCTTCGTCTTTCATGGTGAAGCTGTGTTCTGGCGCTGGGAATGCGCGACTTTCTACTTCGTCTTTATAGTTATTGAGTGCTTCGGCAATGACAGTGTTGAGCTGCCCATATTGCTTGACAAAGCGTGGGGTGAATTTATCAAAGAAACCGAGCGTGTCGTGGTAGACCAAGACTTGGCCGTCACAACCGTTGCCGCCGCCAATCCCAATTGTTGGAATGTCCAAGACATCGCTGATGTAGCGTGCGATTCTGTCTGGCACCGCTTCGAGGACGAGCGCACAGCAGCCTGCGTCTTGCATGGCATAGGCGTCTTCCAAAAGCTTTGCTGCAGCAGTTGCTTTGCGACCCTGCACTTTGAAACCGCCAAGCTGGTTGACTGACTGTGGCGTCAGGCCAATGTGCCCGACAACGGGAATGCCTACATTGACAATCGCGCGCACGGTGTCTGCCATTTCAATGCCGCCTTCCAATTTGATGGCGTCCATATTACCTTCCGCCAGCAAACGTCCAGCGTTACGCACCGCTTCTTTGACATCAACCTGATACGACATAAAGGGCATATCACCCACCAGCATTGGCGTTTTCGCGCCTCGCGCGACCGCCTTGCAGTGGTGGATCATGTCATCCATGGTGACAGATAACGTATTGTCATAGCCAAGTACAACCATGCCAAGCGAATCGCCGACAAGGATCATATCTAGCTGTGCGTCTTCAATTGAACGAGCGGATGGGTAGTCGTATGCCGTCATCATGGTGATGGGCACACTGTTGCGCTTCTTTTTGCGCAAAGATAAGACAGTGGTCTTTTTACGAGGTGCTGCTTGGGTAGACATGGATTCTCCTTTGCCTCCAGCCGGAAATCCGGCGCAGATGTTATGTTTGATTGTTCGAAAATTTTGTTGCGTCCGGCTCTCGTCAGATGTCGGCGCACTCATAGTGTACTGAGAATTTGTAAGAGCTGCAATAGAATGGTTGCTTGCAGCACTGTGCAATTAGTCCGAAGTTGGAAACAGCAATTTTGAGAGCAAAGGTTTTCTCTCACTGACTGTTGCAACACTAATGCTACTTAGATATAACTCCGAAAGTTGAAAATAGATGTTCATTTGCTGCCAGTCAATTGGTGTTGGCATGCCCATGTTCAAAATATCGTCAGTGAGTTCTAACAAGGCTTTGCCAACCGTTGGGGACAAGTCACCGTCCCACGAGAGTGATAGCATGCGCTGAAGTTGCTCGCGCCAATTGACTCCCGGTAATGCCAAGTCAGGGATTGCCAAGCTTTCCTGCATCAGCTTTTGAATCAGCGGCGTTACGGAATCAACTTTGGAATAAATGAGGGAAACCCAAATGCAGGTGAGTACCGC
Source organism: Anaerolineales bacterium (assembly GCA_020630225.1). Classification (GTDB taxonomy): domain Bacteria; phylum Chloroflexota; class Anaerolineae; order Anaerolineales; family UBA6668; genus JAHDIM01. Next base: position 2,445 of record JAHDBS010000296.1, read on the forward strand.
AACAAACTCTGCTTGCTGCCGACTAGCGCAAATGTCTGCCTCCGCACCCAACGCAAACGCCCAATCCATTGTTTGTATAGTGGAAATCGATTTTGCCAACTCTACGTCCAAGGTGCGTGCCTTCACCAAGACAGATGCACGCTCGACTGTTTCGCCGGGCATTTGATCGGTATTGTTGAGGACGGTGGCAAGAATCTTGGCGCTGATGAGCGGCATGTCTTGTTCTAAGATCTCAGCAATGCTGTGCTCAATAGGGAGTTGTAAGTCATGCGCCAGATTGATGGCGACATTAATCGCGGTATTGACGCTCAAAATACGCGCAAGATAGCCGACCATCCGCACCGCAAGCGCACGGCAAGTAATGACGCGCCAATGCTCACGTAAGCGGCGGCTATCGGCCAGATGTGCATTGTCAACAAACAGGGCTGTTAAGTCAGCATTTTCGGCAATTTCAACCATTCGTTGGCTAAATAAGGCAAAGAATGCATCGGCATTTGCCAACTGCTCCACGGTGAACAACACCACTTCACGCCACATGCGACAGGTCAGCTGATGCTGTACCAACTGCGTTGGTAACGCGCCTGTTTCATCTGCCACGATGTGTCTACCAACGTAGTATTCATGGAAGGTCAGGTGTTGAAAGGCATAGTGATGCGGGTCAACTTGTCGCAGTAATTGGGGCTGCTGAACAATATCTTGCAGTACTAAGGCGGCCTCATACTGTGCCGAATGTGGTTGGGTTGCAAGATAGGCCTGCACAAGTGCTAACAACGTAGGCTTTGGAATTAGGCGCTGATTGGCTTCAAATGTATGGTGGGCTATGGCTGTTAGAAGCTGCCGTTTTTGCGCCACGCTTAGCCGCTTTTCGGTGCGTAACGGTTGCGTCGCGCGCTGATATTTGAAGTGAACGTCTGTAGTGAATTTGTAGAGTTGCCAGCGCTCGGCTGGAATTTTGCCAGTTTCAGCGTAGACCAAGCACAGCATTGAAAGTGTCAATGGCACAGTTGCTAAGGCTTTCAACCGCAGGTTGGTCGTATTGTTTAATTCAGCGCTGAGGGCTTTAGCTTCTTCCGGCTGCCCCGTAAACCACTGCGTGACATAAGCCGTGATCTGCTCGGCTTCAAAAGGGTGCATTGCGTAATAGGCAAAGTCTTCAAGATCGTAGTCGACTAAGGTAGTGCGGTTTGTAATGACAACTTTGTTGGTCGGATATTGCGCCACAAATGCCATTACTTGCTTGAGCAAGTTTGCCCGCACAGTAGACGAAGAGCCCGCCTCATCTAGCCCGTCAAACAGTAAGAGTGCTGCGCCTTTTTCGAGCAGTTCTCGGACGCAGCGTTCTGGCTCTGCAAAGCCGCAGGCCGCAAACTGTGCCGCAATATGCTGCTGAATGTCTTGTTCAAAAAATTGATCTAACGCAATGCGGATTGGCACCTGCTTGTAGGCCACATCTGGATTCAGAGTTTGTAGTGCCAAAAAGCGCAGAAAAGTAGATGTGCCGGCACCGGGTGAGCCAACAATGGCGATGCGGTCATGATTCAGCACTGCGGTGAGTGCGCAAACCGGCGCTTGCTCTGGAATGGCTGTGACCACGGGTTCTGTTCGCAGCGTGCTCAGGTCTCCGGGCGTTGATTTGTAATATTGCCAAATAGAGGGCTTGGCAACCACCTGCGGGAAAATGTAAGCCGTGCTCAACAGCGACTGATTAGGCCGCCCAATAATATCCAGTTGATCACACGCTGTACGAATATAGGCTTCGTACGCTTGGATTGCATCTGGCTGGGCAGATGCGTGTTTAGAAGGCTCCCAATCAATAGAATTGAGTGCCCATAGTTCTTTTGGAAGGAACGATGACATACCACTACTCGGCGACCAATTGTCTTCTCCCAATAAACAATTGAAACCGCGAAAATATAATTTGACGTATTAAACTTGTTTGCGTTCCCACTTCTTTAGTCACACAAACCCGAATCAGTGTAGCACTGAACGCCAGTCATTTTGGTTTCGATTTCGCAACAATCTCGTTTGATAACCGTTACAGTATAGAGTTCCGCTTCTAGCTACCCTACTGTTTCACAAAGCAAAACGTCGTAGGCGCTATCGTATTCGAGAAGACATGCTCAATTAGGAACTTCTAGGTCGAACTCAACAGAGCCATAAAAACTTGAGTAATGTTTACAGCTAGAAATTGAGAAATGTGCTGTCACTTATCGAGTTGCGCTGAGCTTTGCCAAAGTGTTACGAAGACGATTACGCGTAAATTCGCAGAGCGCTACGGGAATTGCGCCGTATAATCCTCTGTATGTTGAAACGTTTTTTCAATTCAGCGCCGCAGTTACCTAGTTATGACCCAACCTTTGGTGACGCGACTGCGCAACGCTTACTCAAGCTGCTCGACAAAAAAGAAACCGATCCGATTGTTGACTATCTAGACAGCTTGCGCGATGGCGAATGGGATTTACGCAACTGGCTGCTCTGGACGTTCGCCGAACATGCGCCGTCACGGTTACTCAAAGCCGCGCCCAATAGCGCACTCGGCGCAACAATTGGCGGCATTGTGAGTCTGCACTTGGCTTGGGAAGCGCGGAATAGCGGGCTAGGCGACCATGCCCAAGAGCTGTATGGGGAGCGACTTGTTACTGCTGTGGACCATTTCAAGTTGGCCTCCGAACAAGATTCAGCTGACCCAACTGCATATGCCAACCTCATCACTGCGGCGATGGCACTCCGCGCGGAGCAAGTCGAACTGCACGATATTTATCACGCCGCCGCCAACCGCGACGCGTTCAATCTAAAAGCACACGAAATGATGCTCCAAGCCGTTTGTAAAAAATGGGGCGGACAACACACAGACATGTTCAGCTTTGCCAATGCCATCATTGAGCAAGCGCCAGCGGGCAGCGTGCTGCCCCTACTGTGGATCCAAGCCTGCATTGAGCAATGGTTCTACTTTGGCTTTTATGACAACGACCTAGACTCAGCGGTCAATTTCTTGAATCACGAAGAGGCCAATACCAAGGCCGTTGCCGTGTGGGATGCTTTCGCCCAGCGCACAACGCCTGTTGCGCCCTATGAATTACCGCATCTCAATAACGCCGCGTGGTGGTTCTACCAAACCGCAGATGTCGCCCGCTGTAAGCAAGCGCTCGACCTCATCAACAATCGCTTCACCATTGCCCCTTGGACCCATCTGGATGATGATCCGGCCAAGGCGTTTATGGAAGCGAAGATATTCGCCCAATCAGGATAGAGGCTAGAGGACGCGCTGCGCGCTCGAAGATAGAGATCTCTTCTGCGGGCTACAGACGTACAGCGAGCAAATGCTTTCCTCTATCTCCTATTCTCTATCACTATCTTTCACCATGAAAATCGAAAAAATCGAACTGCATCACATCTCGCAAGACCTTGTTCATCCGTTCAAGACCAGCTTTGGCACGGAAGTCGAACGACCGGGCATTTTAGTCGCGGTGCATAGCGAAGGCGTTGTGGGCTGGGGCGA
>JAHDBS010000297.1:0-3771 GCA_020630225.1 Anaerolineales bacterium
TTAAGGTTTGAACACCAATTCCTCGGGATGCTTCATCAATCGGACAACGTGACGCTCCACATCATAGTCAATTGAGCGCCAAAAGCCTTCGCCTTTTGATTGCCCTTCAATATACAAAGAGCCACCATTTCGTTTCAGATAGTCTTTCAAATTTGACAAGGTTGGATTTTTGCTCGCAAACTTTACAATCCGTCGAAACAATTTTGGCAAGATCACAAATTCAGTTTGAATTGCATCTAGGTCAGAAATGTCAAACTCTGCCGTTTTGTCATAAAACCATAACCCGCGATGCAGCTCACGTGCATTTTTACAGGCAGCTTGGAATGTGCGCAGGAAATGAGGGTGCATCGTGTTGTAGAACGTTGGATACACATGGCCCTCTGCTGCCATCTGAAAGTTCACACTTTGTTCAATTGGCACCATTTCTGCGTCGTACGGCTGCGTAACGTCTAAGTCGTGTCCGTATTTAGGGAAAATATAGACGATTGGTCGCTTGAAGCCGTCCACAGAACGCGTAAGCACATAGCCCTCTTTAGCGTCATTCGCAGAGACAACTAAATCGCCCAACATGCTGTACTCAATATCTGAAATATCAAGGCGTTCTAGCAAATGCTCTAATGCGCGAATAGCGGCCATCCGCGGTTGCATGTAGCCTTCATAATGTGTTTCGAGCGCATCAATCGCTTCAAGCCGGAGCTGAAACTTATTCATCCGCTTGGGTCGAATGTTTAAGAACTCAACAAATGCCTGAGGCGTATACGGTTCAAATCGAATTGAGTCACCGTCAGGCGAATAGCCAGTGACATGAAATCTGCCTGCAAACACTCTATATTTCTTCTCTTTCATGCTTACCACCTCTGTCAATTTACCTTTATTTGTCTAAGTGCCTAATCAGCTACAGTGGCTGAAACTTACTCTATTTTTCCCAGTGCGCTTTGCCTTATACATAGCTTGATCTGCTAGATGTAGCAACGTTCGTAAATCTGAATTTAGGCCTGGAATGTAGTCAACCACCCCAATACTTGCAGTAACTTCCACCTCGGCACCGTCAAAATACACTGGCGATTTATGAATTCTGCGTTGCAAACGGTCAATAAAGTGTTTTGCAGCATCCTTTTTGGTGTTTGGTAACAAGAACACAAATTCCTCGCCACCATATCGACCCGCAAAGTCACTCTCACGCAGCGTAGAATTAATGGTTTCCCCTATGCTTTTTAAAACTAAGTCGCCACAGTCGTGACCGAAGGTGTCATTAATCAATTTGAAATCATCCAAGTCCATTAAGATCACAGAAAACGGCACCAACTCCCGCTTAGCAAATTGCGCATACTGTTGGGCTTGACTCAAAAACAACCGTCGATTTAGCAGACCGGTTAATGAATCAATACTGGCCAACTGACGCATTTCGTTTTCTAACGAGTCAAGTTGGAACAGAATATGCATAAACGGCCAAGCAACGGGGCCAGAAATCAGAAGCGGCAACGGAACGGTATAGAGCATCAAATGCAGTAAAGCACTTGAATTAAAGTCACCAACAACCCATGCAACCAGTAGGGTCAGCAAAATGGAAGACAATGTAGACACAAGCATAATAAGCACAATGCTTGATCCCATTCCTATTCGCGTTACCCAACGCCGGAAGTCGAATACAACCTGCAATTTTTGAGATCTATACGCTTTAAGCGTAGGCATTTTTAAAGTCATACGTCACCAACAACTACACAAACTAACTTTCTTCTAACTTAGGTTGAAATTCTGTTAATAGATATGACGATTTTGCCGATCACCTTAAAACAAAACTGCGCATAAGAGACTTATGCGCAGTTTTCATTGCCATTATTTATTTTATGAGTAGCGCTTCCCCACTGAAGTACTCACATTAGGCAGATGCAGGCCCCTTGGTGCGTGCGATCAACTCTTCTTTGGCTAAGCTTTGCATCGATGGTGAGACCATCACTTCATAGCTTTTGTCACGCCCACGGCGTCGTGTAACTAGACCATTACTGACTAAGCGCCGCGTAATGCCGGTTGCTTTTTGCCGATAGGTGCCAACTTGGTCTGGCAATTCTAAAAACGGATACCACTGTTCCGCTTTCATTTTAGTGACCAATTCCAGCACATCGGTCTCTGCATTGAAGACTAAAGATCGGTCTTGAATGGTTTGACGCATGCGGACAATTTCACGCTTTCCTTCAACTGAATTTTCAGCTTCCAGCGCATCACGACAGGCACGTAAGGCCTGCCGGAAATAACCACGGTTTTTACTAATCGATTGTGTGAAGCGATGTTCCTCCACAAGTGCAAGCAAACGGGTCAACCTGCGTTCTAGATCTGTAATCGTCATGGCCATTCCTCAAAATCCCTAAACACTTCTTCTCATAAAAAAGAAATTGCTTTACATAAAAAAGTAACTAAACGCGAACATACCCAAAATATAAACAAATTTGAGATTTTCACAAAAAAATATACTTCAAAGATAGTACCATAAATTTCGAACAGACTATAAGAAAAATGAATCTACCCTCCATAGCGCTAAACAATTAAGAAATTACGCTAGCTTTCGTGGCCTTTTGTGCTATTTTTAGCCCAGTCAAACATCTGGCCTAACAAATGTTTAGTTTGCAGTGAAATTTCATGTATCATGAACGGTAACCTCAATCTAAGTTAGAACGTCATGATGCATCCAATTCAAACGCATACTGCAAATATTCAAACCGTTGAAACACCAGCGAGTTTAGCAACAGCCCTACAACTGCTTAGCAAACATGGCGAAAACGCCAAGCTAATAGCTGGAGGCACTGACCTTATTCCAGAGCTAGACCGCAGTCAGCATCCTCCTAGCCTGAAAACGCTAATTGACATTACACGTATCCCAGATTTGAATACCATCACCCTAGACAACGATGGCATTATTCATATAGGGGCATTAGTGACACATAATCAGGTCGTTGCGTCAGAATTGTGCGTCAGCCATGCACTTCCATTAGCCCAAGCCTGCTGGGAAGTTGGGTCACCACAGCTACGCAACCGCGCCACAATTGTTGGCAATTTAGTCACCGCCAGCCCGGCAAATGACACCATTTCAGCGCTCACTGCCTTACGCGCCAAGCTCACCATTACATCGGCACAGACAAGCCGAGTAGTGCCTATTCAAGAGTTTTACTTAGGCGTTCGCCAAACAGTGTTGAAGCCAAATGAAATGGTCACGAAAGTGTCATTTCCAGCACTAACAGCATCCCAACGTGGCATTTATGTCAAATTAGGATTACGCCGCGCACAAGCGATTTCAGTGGTTCACTTAGCAATTGTGCTGACCTACGACTTTGGCAACATCATTAGCGACGCCCGCATTGCGCTTGGTAGCGTTGCGCGGACTATCATTACTGTTCCAGACGCTGAGACATATCTCATTGATCAAAACCTAACGGATGGCACCATTCGCCACACCGCCAAACTGGTAGCTCAGAAACCAACACCAATTGACGACTTGCGCAGTACAGCCCAATATCGTACTGATGTATTAGAAGTAATGGTGTGTCGTGCGCTAGAAGCCTTGCGTGACGGCCGCCAAGCAGAGCGCTGGCCACAAGATCCAGCATTGCTCTGGGGAAAGTCAACAACTGGCGCATTCCCAACGGGCACGCAATATTCAGTCTCACACACGGACACAACCCCAATTGACAGTACTGTCAACGGCAAGCGGCTTAGTGCAGCCAATGGCACAAACCAGACATTGTTAGATTGGCTGCGTGAAGCAGGTCAACTGACTGG
>JAHDBS010000297.1:3871-5943 GCA_020630225.1 Anaerolineales bacterium
CGCATGTTACACATGGATGTTTCCAAAGCTGAAGCCTTAGCTGGCGTTCAGCTTGTTCTGACCGCAAAAGACGTCCCTGTTAACGAATATGGTCTAACTCTAAACGACCAACCTGTGCTCATCGGGCTAAATGCAACGGGTCGCAGCAAAGTCCCAAGTGACGTAAGTCGCTGGGAAGCGGATCATGTCGCGCTGGTTGTCGCTGACACTGAAGCCATTGCCCGCGAAGCCGCAGCGCTCATCGAAATCGAATGGGAACAGCTGCCAATTTTTGACAATATCGATGCCGCGCTAGCAACAGACAGCCTATTACATCCCGAAAACGGCGCGGACAGCAACGCTTATTATCAGCTCAAAATTCGCAAAGGCGACATGGACGCAGGTTGGAAGCAAGCGGATGTCATTATTGAAGGTCGTTATGCCGTTCCACATCAAGAGCATGCTTATTTACAACCTGAAGCAGCCGTCAGCTATGTTGATGAACAAGGCCGACTGACGGTTGAAATTGCTGGGCAATGGGCACATGAAGACCAAGAGCAAATTGCGCACGCGTTGGACTTACCGCGCGATGAAATTCGGGTCATTTACCCAGCTATTGGCGGCGCTTTTGGTGGACGTGAAGATAATTCACTGCAAATTGTGATGTGCCTCGCCGCACAGAAGCTAGCCGAAAAAGGCATCAAGCGCCCTATTCGCACACAGTGGAGCCGCGAAGAAAGCATTGTGGGGCACCACAAACGCCATGCCGCCCAAGTAAAAACGCGCTGGGGTGCCACAAAAGACGGCTTGATTACGGCTGTCGAAGCAGCAGTCCATCTAGATGCAGGCGCATATAACTACACTAGTAACAAGGTGCTGGGGAATTTACACATTACGGTTGGGGGTGCTTACAACATTCCAAACGCCCACATCGATAGTTATGCGGTGTACACCACAGCCGTACCCGGCGGGGCTTACCGTGGGTTTGGCGCACCACAGGGTGCGTTTGTTGCTGAAAATCAAATGAATAAGCTCGCCGCCGCGTTAGACATGGATCCGGTTGAAATTCGACGGCGCAATTGTCTAACGCAAGAGAGCTTGCAAATTACACAAGTGCCCATGCCCCCAGCAGTAAGTCTGCCAGAGGTATTAGACGCTTGTGCCGCCGCCGCGCAGAAACCAGTTCCAGAAACCGAAGTGCCAAGCAGCTTTGCCTCTTTGCCGCCTAGCCCCAAAGCAATGCGTCGCGGACGTGGTTATGCAATCGCCTTCAAAAATGTTGGTTTCTCCTATGGTTTCCCTGAACGCTGTGAAGCGACCATTGAGATTCATGGCAAAGGTGACATTGAAAAAGTCGTTTGTCGCCATGCAGGTGCTGACCTAGGGCAAGGTGCCCACACTGTCTTCAAACAAATGGCAGCCCGCGCCACCAATGTAGACATCAGCAAAGTCCAAATGATTGTGTCGGATACTGGCGAAACCGGCGACTCTGGCTCTTCTTCAGCCTCGCGGATGACGTTTATGGCTGGCAATGCTATCAAAGGCGCAGCCGAGGCAGCCTTAGCGCAGTGGAACGACGAAGAGCGTCCAGCAATTGGGCATTTGCGCTACACACCCCGCCCCACAACCGCTTTAGACTATGAAACTGGCAAAGGTGACGGCAACATCACCTTTGGCTATGTCGCCCAAGTGGTTGATCTAGTGGTGGATGTTGAGACAGGGCACATTCATGTCGAACGCTTCATCTCTGCAAATGACGTTGGGTATGCCCTCAATCCGCAGCAGGTTGAAGGCCAAATTGAAGGTGGTGTGGTGCAAGCGTATGGCTACGCCGTCACCGAGAACTTACAAATTCAAAACGGTCGCATTGCCAACCCGCGCTTTAGCTCTTATCTCATCCCAGGCATTCTAGACATTCCAGAACGCGTTGATTCGGTTATTTTAGAAATTCCCGACCCACAAGGTCCTTGGGGCGCACGCGGCATGGCAGAAATGCCATTCATTCCTGTTGCTCCCGCTATTACCGCCGCGTTACATGACGCTACCGGCGTTTGGTTTGATGAAATCCCATTAACGCCAAGCAAAATTGTGGC
>JAHDBS010000298.1:0-3499 GCA_020630225.1 Anaerolineales bacterium
GGTTTGTTGTCTATAGTCTAGGGAGCATCCGTTAGATAAATCTCTGAATAAAGTCGGAGGTTTGTTAACAGTTTTCAATAGTCATTTCTCAATTTTCAACAGTCAATGGCCAATGAATAAAGCATTGTCTTGAGCAGGATTGATAGATGAAAGTTGACTATTGACTGTTTCTCATAAAGTCTAGGGTCACCTGCGCCAACGCTTCCCCACAGTCTTCTTGCACAAAATGCCCGCCACCTTCAATAACCCTATGCGGCTGGCCTTTTGCCCCAGGAACAAGGCGTTGAAATGCTTTTTCCCCGCCTTTGGTAATCGGGTCGCTGTCGCTGAATGCGGTTAGAAATGGTTTTTGCCAGCGCATGAGTTGCTTCCAAGCGGCGCGATTTTCTGCGGCTTGCGGCATCTCTGGCGTATCTGGCACGAGTGAGGGAAAGATGCGCGCCCCGCTTTTGTAGCTTTCGTCAGGGAATGGCGCATTGTATGCGGCTTTGATTTCAGCCGTCAGTGGCTTGACTGTGGCACCATCAATAATGCGAGAGACACCAAAGCGCCGTGCCCGAATAGAGAATTCTTTCCACTTCTGGAACGCTTCCGGCATCGGTGGATCACCAACGGGCAAACCACCGTTAGTCAGCACAATTCGGTCAAAACGGTCTTGGTTGGCGACTGCCAAACGCAACCCGATCAATGAACCCCAATCTTGGCAGACAAGCGTGATATTTTTCAAATCGACTGCATCAAGCCAAGACTGCATCCATTCTAGATGACGCGCATAGGTATAGTCAGATTGCTCTGTTGGCTTGTCCGACTTGCCAAAGCCAACTAGGTCTGGCGCTACTGCACGATAGCCAGCCTCGGCAAAGATCGGGATCATTTTGCGATACAAATATGACCATGACGGTTCACCATGCAGCATCAACACAACATCAGCATCACGCGGCCCTTCATCAACATAGTGCAGTCTGAGATCGCCCACCATCACATAGTTTGGTGCAAATGGATAGCCATCTAAGTTTTCAAACGCTGAATCTGGGGTCCGCAGAATGTTCATTAGGATTGCGCCTCACGCAAGTAGATGATGTAATCAATGTTTCCGGGGGAGTAACCAAAGGTGGTCAATGCGGCAGCCAATTCAGCGCGATGTTGCATTCCATGAATGATCACATGGTGCAAAATCTGCCAAACCGTTTGCGACAACGGCTCACCTTCTGTGGTCGTGTAGGTTACGGTGCGCGCACACTCTTCGTCGGTTAATGCATTTAAGTAAACTGCAAAGTTCGCGCTGTTCTGATCCCAGGCTGCTTTCAAGTCTGTAAAAGAAATGAAATCAGCCGCAGAAAATAAGTGTGGTGGTGACACCCCTGCTTGCACCCGCGAAAACCAAACATACTCGGCGGCAAATGTATGCGCCAAGGTGTCATGAATATTGGCATAGGTGTTGTGGTCTGTCTTTGCAAAGTAGAGGGTCTTCGAAAGCTGACTCACTTGCGAAAAAATACGAGCATGGCCCCAAGCGTTGAAAGCATAGAGGTCACGCAGAATATCGGCTGGAGAAATGGATGTCATGAAAGTCAGCTGACGTATTTTGTAAGGTTATTCGGCTAAGAATGCAGTGTGCAGACTATGTTCCGAATTACCAAGCACACTAATCTGCTAATGCATCCAACATTTTGTCTGGATAGTCGGTAATAATGCCGTCAACGTTCATGTCTAACGCCCGCTGAATAGACTCGGTGTCATTCAATGTCCAAGCGTGCACATGCACGCCTTTACGCTGTGCAGTCCGGATCACAGTATTCTTCAATACTTTGAGACCAAAGCGCTCTTCTGGAATTTGCAACGCTTCACCCGGTGCCTGATACGTTGGCCCCAACCCAAAGGTCGCTAGCAGCACAACTGGCACAACTTCCCCTTGAGACAAGGACGTTGCTACACCTGGGCAAGCAGCGCGGAACTCATCAACCGTATCGGCAAAGAATGCGGCAACCAAGGTTTGGTCGGCAACATCATGTTTGCGAAGCAAGTCGCACAGATCTTGCGCAATCGAGGGTTCTGTTTGCTTGATCTCAATGTTGAACAGCATGTCAGGATATGTCGTCAGCACCTCTTCCAACGCAGGGATCGTAATTCCCTGCCCACGAAACGGATAGCTGTCATCTTCGTATAAGGTCGGCCAGTTATAGCCTGCATCCAACGTTTGCAGCTCAGCAAACGAGAAGCTATGCACCTCGCCAGTGCCATCGGTGGTGCGATCAACAGTACTATCGTGAATGACCACCAGCACGCCGTCAGCAGTACTGTGAATGTCCATTTCTAAGACGTCCACGCCCAAATCCACGGCATTTGCGAAAGCCACCATGGTATTGCTTGGACGAAGACCATCCCCACCCTGATGCGCCATCACTAGCGGACGATCAATATCGGCAGTTGCAGCGTCCCATGGATTTTCAGCCAATGGACGCGCTAATGCGACCGCCACACCATAGGCAACCGCTAAGAGTAGAAGAATAATTTGCCAACGTTTCATGCGTTTGTCGTGAGAACAATGCGACCTTTTGCTTTACGGTCAACTAATTGTTGCAAGGCAGCCTCGTAGTCCGCCAGCGGATAGGTTTCAGAAATATAAGGTTGCAGCTTGCCTTGTTCGGTCCAAGCCATTAACTCAGCAATCGAGTCGCGTAATACCTGAGGCTCTTTCTTTGAGTAAGCGCCCCAGTGCACGCCAACGATGCTGAAGTTTTTGATTAGCGCATAGTTGACTGGTGCATGTGGGATTGTGCCACTGGCAAAGCCAATGACCAGTAAGCGTCCACGCCAATTGATACAACGCATCGATTGCAAAAAGGTGTCGCCACCGACTGGATCATAAATGACATCAGCGCCCCGGCCATCGGTCAATTCTTTGACCACTGTTTTGAATTCTTGTTCGCGATAGTTGATTACGTGATCTGCGCCGTTTGCTTTCGCAATTTCTAACTTTTCAGGAGTGCTTGCCGTGGCGATCACAGTCGCGCCCATTTGCTTCCCAATTTGCACGGCGGTCAGCCCCACGCCCCCAGCTGCACCGTGAACGAGTAACGTTTCACCCGGTTGAAGCTGCCCACGATCTGCCAAGGCAATGTGAGACGTTCCATAGGCAATGATGAAGGAGGAGGCCACTTCATAGCTAATGCCATCTGGGATGTGAAAGCACATGCTTTCTGGCACTAGACACTCTTCTGCCATCGCGCCCCAGTCAACATAGCCTGCAACGCGGTCGCCCGGTTTGAAATGCGTCACGCCTTCGCCGACTTCAATGACATCGCCCGCGAGTTCTAAGCCCGGTGTAAACGGCAACGCCGGCTTCACCTGGTATTTGCCCGCAATTTGCAGCGTATCTGCAAAGTTGAGTCCCACAGCACGCACGCGCACGCGCACCGTCCCCGGCGCAGCAACTAAGTGCGGAATTTGTTCAAATGCAAGATTGGAAATAGGGCCAAGCGTGTTGACGCGAACAGAA
>JAHDBS010000298.1:3599-5884 GCA_020630225.1 Anaerolineales bacterium
TATTCCCGAACCGGCAAGTCCTTCTCGCTCACAAAAAAGTCTGGCATCAACTGATCATAGGTCAGCTCTGGATTGACTTGATACTGCTTGAAGTCTGTCACGCCAGCGTTGCGGAGCACCACTTCATCGATAAAGAAGTTGCCGTTGGTTTCTTTGCTCGGGCTAGTCAAAACCACGTGTGCAGCGTCGGCCATGATTTGTGGCGTGCGGCTCATTGCCATCATTTGATCGCCACCAAGCAGATTTTGGACAGCGGCGGTTGCAATCGCAGTCAACGGCCATAGCGCGTTGACGCCTACGCCCTGCTCTGCAAACTCACCAGCCATGCCAAGCACACACATGCTCATGCCATACTTCGCCATGGTGTAGGCAACATGATTTTGAAACCAGCGGGTTTCCATGTTGAGTGGCGGCGACAAGTTCAAAATATGCGGATTGTCTGACTTCAGCAAATGCGGCATGCAGAGCTTAGAAACCAAAAATGTCCCGCGTGTATTGACGCTATGCATCAGGTCATAGCGCTTCATGCTAGTCATTTGCGTTGGCGTCAAGCTGATTGCGCTGGCATTATTGACAACGATATCGATGCCACCAAAGGTTTCTACCGTCTTATCGATTGCGGCCTGAACTTCTTCTTCACTGCGGATATCGACTTTCACCGGCAGTGCTTTGCCACCAGCCGCTTCAATTTCTTCAGCAGCGGTAAAAATTGTGCCTTCCAATTTAGGGTGTGGTTCGGTTGTCTTGGCAGCAATCGTGACATTCGCGCCATCCTGTGCTGCCCGCAGCGCAATCGCTTTACCAATGCCACGGCTGGCACCAGTAATGAAAAGAGTTTTGCCTTTTAGAGTATTCATAGTTTTGTTTGCGTTAGGAGGGAATATTGGTTACTGATCACTTGTTATTGGCTAGCATCTAGTGCATCCAATGTCACAATAACAAATGGCCGATAACAATTGACTTCGCGCTAGTCAAATTGCAAAAAGTCAGGCTTGCGCTTTTGCATAAAAGCCATTGCAGCTTCCATAAACTCTGGCGACTTAACCGCCACAGCCCAGACTTCAGACTCAGCTTCTAACATCGCTTCGATGTCATCATGCCCTGAGCCTTTCTTCAATAATGCCTTAGTATTGCGCAGTGAAGCAGCTGGCAAATTGACGAGCTTTTTACAAAAGTTGAGCGCCGTCACTTCAAGATCTTCGGCACTTGCAACTGCAGTCGCAATACCAAGATCATAAGCAGTTTGACCGTCAAAGCTTTCTGACAGCATCAGCATATGCCGCGTGCGATTGAGACCAATCATTTCTGCCATCCGCTTGGAGCTGGCAAATTCTGGCGCTAATCCCAAACTGGTAAATGCTAAATTCATGTTGGCATCAGGCGTGGTGACGACAACATCTGCATGAAAGAGCAACGTTGTGCCAATCCCAATGGCTGATCCTTCAACAGCGACAACCAATGGCTTGGTCAACGTTAGAATTGCACGCATCATTTGCGAGACTTCTAGCTCTTTATCAAAGGCTTTTAGTCCTTGCGAAAGCTGCATAAAGTCCATTAGATCATTGCCACCTGTGAAGTGGCCGCCACTGCCTTGTAACAATACACAGCGAATGTCTGGGTTGTCATTGACAGTGTTGAACTCATCTGCCAATTTCTGATACATCGCAAACGTTAGCGCGTTACGCTTATCAGGACGGTTTAGGGTCAAGATCAGTGTGTGGTTTTCAATTTTAGAGAGAACGAGATCAGTCATAAGGCGTCAATTGTGAGTAGATAGGGTCGGTGGACAATCTCACTGACCAACGGTCATTATAGCGCCTTCAGCGGCATCAAAAGCGAATTCAGCCAATATCCGGTAAGATTTCGCGGCAATATTGACTCTAATGGTTACAAACTGTTTTCAAATCGCTCAATTGAGCGTCTAAGAGGATGAAATGTCTAACAACGAAAAAATCGTAATGTATTCAACATCTTGGTGTGGCGACTGCTTCCGCGCTAAGCGTTTCTATAACGACTATGGAATTGAGTTCCAAGATATCGATATTGAAAAGAACCCACAACATGTCCAAACTGTCATGGACTTGAACAATGGCGCGCGCAGCGTTCCAACCATTGTCTATCCAGATGGATCAGTGTTGGTTGAACCTTCATTCAAAGAATTGAAGGCAAAACACGGGGTCTAAACCCCTAACCTCTCACGTCTCAAAGTCCTTGCCAGGACTTTGAGACATAACGCTAACAAAAACGCCGCGCCAAAAATGCGCGGCGTTTTTTATTTTTATGGA
>JAHDBS010000299.1 GCA_020630225.1 Anaerolineales bacterium
GCAGCGTTTGAACTCACCCAAACTTGCGCATCGTCTGGACCGCGATGTTGCATTTGTGCGTTGGCAGCCAGCACCGTTTGACGGTCTATATCTGGGCTAGTCACTGCAAAAAAACCGCACATGGCAAAGACTAAGCGCAAACAGAGAACTGCGTGAGCACAGGAAAATGATCTGAGGCATCAACAGTAAGCGGGTCTGTCACGACCATTGCTGCACATAGCCGGGTTTTCATTTCTGCATCGGCAAGGACAAAATCCATGCGTGAAATAGGGGTTTTATGCCGTGTAAATGTCCAACCGTTTTCAGTAGGGTTTACTGCCCGATAGCAATCTGTGTAACCAGCACGTAGTAAGTGTGCATGGGATAAACGCAAAAACTTATACCGTTGGCGAGCATGTCTACGCTTGTCAAGATCTGAGGTATAGCGGAGCAGGGTTGCTAAGTCCACGCTGTCACCCCTTGCATAGGTATTAAAGTCGCCAAAGATGATTGTCGGCGAATGCCCTTCTTGTTTGATAACGCGCCGAAGTTTCCAAGCGGCTAAAAACCGAAAAATTTCAAAATGCCAGAATGGGTCAGGCCGAAAATGCGTGTTATATAGTGTTAGCTCTGGTAAGCCCCTAAAGGGCAACTCAAGCGTGGTTGAAAGAGCAGCTTGCGTAAGTGGATGGCGATTATAAATAGCCCAACGTCGAATTGGGTACCGTGACAATGTCGCAACATGTCGGTCGCCACTCCCGCGCGCCCACTGATAGTCCATATCAAGCTGGTGCGCTAGAGTTGCAACAACTTTTTCATCATCTGCCTCTGTTAGTCCCACAACGTCGGCATTCAACTGTTTGAGGACAGCTAACAGATTGTCTTCACGGCCTATGCCGCCCATTTCTATGTTATATGTGGCAATAGAAAGGGTTGGCATTAGACACTTGCCATTTGCGGCCATGTAAAAAGGACGCGAAATCGGTGCCAATTTTCATCGGCTTCATAATAAGGGGTCTCGTGTAATGTAATCCATGCATGCCCGGCAATGCTTCGGTTCTGTTTTGAGTCATCAAAACGAGCTCCAAATTGTACTTGCAACGGTATCTTAGGTGCTAAAAAGTGATAACGCACAAGCGAGCGGCGGAGACAAATACCTAAACCTGTGTTTCGTTCAATTAATGCAGCTAAGTCTGCAATGCGTCTGACCTTATCTTCGGAAAGCCCCAGTGAATTTCCATTGCCGAAGGCTGCCATATATACTGGTACAGGTTGTTTTACCTGCACAGGTAAATCCCTGACAAAGCGCCGCATAGTGTTGAAAAGTTTCCGCTGTTTAGCACTTAACATAAGGACAGGCACCAATGTAAACGCAAGCCAAATATGCAGAATCCGCTGTTTCATGTATTATTTGAGATCAATCAGGTCTTCGTCCAGCATTTGTGTAGCCAACTCTAACAAGTCTGCAACAACCATTTTTTGGTCAACACCATATTTAGCAGCCATAATATCTGCATGTGTTTGCAGTGTTGCCTTTCCATCCAGCATCTGCCAAAATTCAGTACCTATCTTATTAAGTGAAAAATAGACACCGCTGATAAGATGAATAAGGATTGCTTCTTCTGCAACAACCTCGAATGTTGCATTTGGAGAGCGATCAATAATTGTTGTTAAATCCATAATATTTCTTAGAGCCTTATTCGTTAAGAGCTTTGCATTTTTTATTCAATGAAACATTTGTGGGACTTTCATGGCATCCCAGTCTTAGGCCAAACCAACGCACAGACAGTTGCCACTCGCTGGCAGCCGTCGTTTGCATCACGTCCCCAACTAAAAAATGGCGACCCTGAAATTGCAATTACCTTAACACTTGTTGATGCTGTTCCACCTGCTCCACAACGTGCCCCTGACTTCACTCAAACTGACTTGCTTGCTTATTATGTCTCTGGGTCAAGTGTTATTGCCCATTTTCCACGCTACGGGCAACTTACATTAGATTTATCCAACGGTACAACACAAGGTGTTCTAATTCCAGCTGCCGTAGAAACGTATGGCGTCTTAGAAGATCTACTAGCAATTGGGCTTTCGCCACACCTGCGACGCAAAGGATACTTTCTCATTCATGCCTTTGCAGCGGCCTACCATAACAAAGCTGCTCTAATTGTTGGCGGCATTGGCGCTGGCAAGACAACAACCGGGATGAGCCTCTTAAATGCTGGTTGGCAATTGCTTTCAAATGACTCGCCTATCATTGCAGCAAATGCACAATGCTTGAGTTACCCCGGTGTTTTAGCTGGCTACCCAGAAACATTTGCCCGCTTTGAAACATGCTCTCATCTTGTAAACAACGCTAACGTACCTAAACAGGGTCGTAAAAAGTTGTCTATTCCAGCCGAGGCAATTTGGTCAAATGTCTGGCAACAGGCTGCGCCAGTTAAAGTCATTATTTTCCCGAAAGTTGCAAATTCAGAGACCCATCAACTTACACCGCTTTCAACAATAGAAACGCTAAAGCTTCTACTACCCCATGCCGTTGAACAATGGGACCGTACTGTTATTCCTCAGCACTTAGGAATCTTGCGAACACTAGCTGAATCTGCACAGGCCTTTCAGTTGGACTTATCGCCAGATGTTTTGGCAATTCCAGGCACGCTTCAGCCGTTGCTAAATTTTTAGCTTCTCTAAAACAAAAAGAATTACTGAGTGCTGCTATCTAACTTATAAGTTCTCGTTTGAGTCTCGCTTCCAAAACGGCTTCATTAATACAATCAACAAGGCTCCAACAACGCCCAGTCCTAAGCTTTTTCCAGCGTCAGTAGCAGTCATTTGTAGTGAGCGCTCAGGGCGTCGAAACCCAACAATTCCCATAATTGTTCCAAGCGTGCCCAGTAATCCACCAATGTTCTGTTGGCCAAATGCTGCACCCAGTAAGCTGAGGCCTGCCCATTTGCGGGCTGGTTTTGGGCCAAGCTGAATAATGGTATCTCCAATTAGCCGCGTTGCCGCAGACGCATGATGCGTATGCCCTTCAGCTGGGCTCAGGTCAAAGTCTACAAAAGGGTCTGTATTGTGTCTTGAAGAGGCTACCCAAGCGGCACCAACACTAGCTAGAGCTGCGTACCGAATGCCTTTATTACGCATTCGAAACGCGCTTAATGCCAATGGCAATGCCCAATCAAGATTAAAGCCTTTATGCTCTTCAACCCGTAATTGGTAAGCTTCACCGCTTGTGGCCGTAGCCATGGCAATTGCAGCTGCAGTTGGATACGCAATGCCATCTAATAGGCTTATTGGGTTCTCTGAATCGGCTGGAACAGCGGCTAAAGGGGCACTGATGGCAGCCACTAGACTTAGCAACTTAGGCACATATGAACCCTCTTCTTCATCATCATGGTCATGACTGTGGCTATGTCCATGATGATGATGGTGATGGTCATCATCGTCGCCATGATGATGGTCATGATCGTGATCATGGTGGTGATGATGTGTATTTTTGAGCCGTTCAGCAATTAAGTTTTCCATCTGAGGCAACACTGCACCCGTGGCTGCGCCGGTCAGTGCAAGCGGTATAGCTAGCGATTCTGGTAAGTCAAAGTAATTGTTCAGCGCAGCTGCACCTAATCCGCCAACTGCCATGCCAGCTGCAGCTAAGTCTTCAGCACTAGGCACTGGGGCATCTGCTGGGGGTCGTAATTCAAGATATGCAGAAACTTTGTAGCCAGCGTCCTCTAAAACATGTTTTAAGTGATGAACGTAATCCACGCCTTCTAACGGCGCTGTCGCATGTAATTCACGGAAGAAATTGATATAGCACAAACGCACGCCACGTTCATCAACCAAGTTCAACCAAGCATGATTTGCAGAGTGGTAGTCAAAGGACAACAACGTTTCCCGTGACCACTGATGTGCGATAACAACATTAGGAAGGCTCTTTTTCGCCACAAACCAATCACCACGCTGATGCCGAGACTCTGCAAACCAAACCATCGCTAAGTTATGTGTTTGCATTGCCTCAATTGTGGTGTTGAGATACATCTCATGCCCTAGCACCATCGTGCCAGCAAACCCTAATAAGCGGCTATATTCGGCAGCCTGAGCAATAGAGCGTTCAATTAGGGCTGCTTCTGGCCAATCATAGGCACTTACAATCGGTACGATTTGCAACCCAACTGTTTGCATAATCTGTGCTGTCTGCGTATCAAAGCCTAAGCCAATATCGGCAATGGTTGTCAAATTACCAACGAAGGTAAGCGTACTCCCATCTGCCTTTGCTTGGGTATATGGCAAGCGCGCCTGCAATTCAATTGCAAGGTCTGCTATTAGAGCAGGGTCGCCTTGTAACCCTTGCAAGGCCCCAATGCCTGATGCTCCGTCCGTTGATTGTTCTACCACAATAGGGAACAGGGCTTTGTTTGTTAGCAAACGCCCAAGAGTACGCTCTGGCAAAGACACATGTGACGCACCATTATTGGTAAGCATTTGTAACAAGGCTTGAAAAGAAATGCCCGCGCGTAATGCTGCATCGACAATGTCGTCATAGTCGACGCAAATCGCAACAGTATTATGAGTTGGCTCCCATTCCATCCGCTTCTGCAAAAATTTGGTTGCAGCTAAGGAACCAGCTGCAACGGCACCATAGGCCAAAAATCGAGAAAATTTCATAAAACCTTTTAGTTTAGGCGCGCCCTAGTAATTGACGCCCTGTATCACTTCGTAATATTTGAAATGCTGTTTGCCAAACCGCAATTTTTTGAGGCAAAGTCGGCGCCCAACGTGCAGTTTCAAGGCGGTCATCCACTCCACGGCGAAGTCGTTGCATAGTCGTGTTGAGCGGCGACTGTTGAGTACGACTTAGCACTTTGGTCAGGTCAAAAGCGTCAATGTAAGATCTAAACCCAGCTGATGTCTGCTTACTTAATGCTTGCATTATTGGTTTAGGAACCGCTATATCTAAAATGGTTTCAACAATTCTTAATGCAGCCCACACATAGGTTTGTGCTTGAACAGACCTTGTACGTACAAGAAACATATCCCAGTCTATTTGGTTTTGTTTTCCCAACACAACAATAAAGTCAACTAATTGAACTAATGAAGGCGCACCCATTATTAGATGAAAACTTAGATGAATGCATAAGTGTAAGAGCAAATCTTCAGGATCAAGCGCATTTGCAGTTGCGGCGCCGAATTGATGTGGCAATGCCCGCTGGCGCATCCCTGGTGTGATATCTACCTTTAGTCCAAACCACGACTCTTCCAATGAGATGTGTGGCTCAATCATCCTGTCACCAGCCATGGACAAGTAAGGGTTTGGTGTGTTTGCGTCTGCACTATTGCGACGATAGGTACTTGTGTGTTTTGTAACTCCAGGCCCCAGATCTGCAGACTTCCACTTACCGCGATAGCCTAATTCTGTTAGAACAGTGTGAACCCGTTCCATTTCATTTGCGCCGAATAATAAGTCAATATCATTCATGGGGCGCAGGCTTGGGTCAACATACCAATACTGAGCTAGGTAGGCACCTTTTAATACAATCGGCTCAATGCCAACTGTATTACAGCTCAGTAACAACTCTTCAAGTTGCGCTGCTATGGCTGAATTACGCTGTGCACTTGCTTTACGCGTTAGGGTTAGTTTTGCCAATGCTGTGCCCGGTAATGCTAAGTTCCAGTCTGTAATTCGCCTATGAAGCATTGGCGCTAAACCAAATGCAATCGCTCTAATGACTAGATCATTCCAATTTACAGCTTGTTCATTTACTAACGCTTCCCAGTTTCGGGCTGTTTGGGAAGGCCTTAGCGCTGAGATTAGTAACTCAGCCGTTTGGCTTGCTGGGAGTTTCATTGTTGTGTTGATGAGGACGCGCCATTGCAATGCTTACTCAATAAAAT
>JAHDBS010000300.1:0-3789 GCA_020630225.1 Anaerolineales bacterium
CAATCGGTGGCTTAGGCGAGATTGGGAAAAATATGACCGTGGTTGAGTACGGAAAAAACATCCTAATTATTGATGTTGGGATTATGTTTCCGGAATTCGACATGCCCGGAATCGACCATATCATCCCAGACTGGGGATATTTGGAAGATAAAAAGGATCGTGTGCGCGGGATTGTGTTCACACACGGGCATGAAGATCACGTTGGCGCCATCAGTTATATGATGGATTTTCTGGACACGCAGCTTTACGGCTCTCCATTCACAATGGGTGTTGTGGAGCGTAAGCTTAAAGGGTCTCAGAAAAAATCACGCATCAACGTTGTCAACCCCGGTGAAAAGATTAGCCTTGGCCCATTTGATGTTGAATTCTTCAACGTCTGTCACAGCGTCCCAGACGCCTGTGGCTTAGGGATTACCACTCCGGCTGGTCTCATTGTCCATACAGGTGACTTCAAACTAGATAACACGCCAACTCTTGGCATTCCAACAGACATGGGCAAACTCTCTGAGTTTGCAAACCGTGGCGTTTTAGCATTAATGTCAGACTCCACCAATGCAGACCGCCCGGGATATACCCCATCTGAAGCAATTATTGACGGTGCATTCCGAACGGTGTTCTCTGAAGCAGAAGGCCGGATTATTGTTGCCTCGTTCTCATCACTGGTCTCACGTGTTCAACAAGTTGTAAATACTGCTGCCCAGTTTGGGCGACGCGTTTCACTTGTTGGGACATCCATGGTGGAAAACAGCAAGTTAGCTCTGAAGTTGGGACACTTGAAAGACCCTGAAGGCGTCATCATCCCATTACAAGAAGGGCTAAAGCTGCCAAAAGACAAGCTAGTGATTATGTCAACTGGCTCTCAAGGGGAACGTAGCTCTATTCTCGGACGCTTGTCGCGTGGTCAAAACCGCGACTTCGATGCAATGGAAGGCGACACTATTGTTGTCTCAGCCCATGCAATTCCAGGCAATGAAGAACAAGTCAGTCGCACCATCAATCGGCTAATCCAACGTGGCGCAAAAGTGATCTACGATCCAATTTTGCCGGTTCACGTCTCTGGCCACGCGCACAGCGAAGAACAAAAGCAGTTGTTGAACATGCTGCGACCAAAATTCTTTGTGCCCGTACACGGTGAACTCCGTCACTTACATGCGCATGCAGCACTGGCACAGCAGGTTGGGATTCAGCCTGAAAACATCGCAACCATTGAAAATGGGCGCGTGTTGGAATTCACGCCAGATAGCATGGAAATTCGCGAACGTATTCCGGGCCGTTACATCTATGTTGATGGTACAGGCGTAGGTGACATTGGGCCTGCAGTCTTACGTGAACGGAATCGGCTTGGTGAAGACGGATTTGTCATCGTCAACATGTTGGTAGACCTTGACACAGGCGAACTGATTGAAGATCCCGAGCTCATCTCTCGCGGGTTTGTGTTTGTGCGTGACTCAAAGGACATGTTCGAAAATGCAAAACGACAGGTCATTCGAGAAGTCGAAAACGGCGGCAACGCTAGCCTACGCAAGCGTGTAGAACAATCTGTTAGTGATTTCTTCTACGGAGAAATGCGACGCAGACCGTTGGTATTTGCGCTTATCAATCAAGTCTAAAAACAAAAGCCGCTAGCAAATTGCTAGCGGCTTTTTTGATTCGCCATCGATTGTAATAAGTCTTCAAACTCAACGGTAAGCAGTTCCCAGTCGCAATAGGCCTCTACAAACGCGCGGGCCTGTACCCCAATTGGCTGACGATAGTCTGCTGACAACAACCGTTTGAGCTCATCAAGCAGTTGATCCTCTGGCACATAGAGCACCCCATTACCCGGCGGAATGTCTTCCATGACACCCGGTAACTGAGACGCCAACACAGGTGTACCCGCGGCCAAATACTCATACGTCTTGATGGGCACAATATCGCGCATGACTTCATTGATCTCGGCATACATCAAGCACACATCCGCCAATGCCATATATACTGGCATGTCCTCATACGGTTGACGGCCAGTAAAAATCACACGGTCCTTCAGATCCAACTCCATATGCAAACTGCGCAGTGATTCATCAGCGTCCCCACTGCCCACAATCAACAACTTCACGTGCGATGGAAGGGCGGGCAACAAACGCATGATCGTATCAATCCCAGCAAAGTGGTAGAGAAATCCCACAAAACACAGGACAACATCGGTCTCGGCAATATCCCAACGGTCACGCAGATATTGTGTTTCTAAATCCGGCTGAAACCGTTGCAAATCTACGCCAGTTCGAATGGTCGCGACGGTTGAAGCATGCGCACCATGGGCAACGCCATATTGCTCTAAGCGCTTATTGATATAGAGTGTACGCGTAGCCCGCTGTAGCAAAAATCGCTCAATTGGACGGGCAATAAGCTGTGCAACCTTGGAAGGGATGAGCGTTGGCAATGCATCAATCACATGCATCAAGTTAGGGATCCCAAACCGCTGGGACTGCAACTGCGCCGGCAACCCAGTGGACAAGGCATAGTTGATGATGACATCCGGTTTTTCTGCTCGAATGAAGCGACCTAATTGGATCCAAAAGGAGGGTACAGACAACAAACGTGAGATAGCTGGCAAACGAATAGTTCCGGGGCGCAGCACAGTAACCTTTGTATCAGGCGCTGTCCGGGAACACTCAAACTCGCGTGTGGGTTGGAACAGATTGGTCTTGGGCCACGGCGCATAATCAATTTCAAAGTCCATGACGGTAACATCATGACCGCGCTGCGAAAGACGCTCAAACAAATGATGCTGCTGATGTGGCCCGCGCAGTTGCCAGTCTGTTTCTTGAATAACAAGGAGTTTCATTTTTGAGAGACGATGACATTAAACAAAAAGAGCGGACACTATAGCCCGCTCCTTTCAAAATGAGACATCTAGAATGTCAAAATAATTGGTGTCCGCATGGCGTCTTCAAGCGCACTACGATTAGTAGCAATCTCGTCCAACACGACATCATGTCCGACTAAGACAACTAGCGCATCTGCATCAGTGACCGCAGTCGCTAGGCTTTCATACCGCATTGAGTCAACAAGTGGATCATAGTGACTGACGTCATAACCGTCTTCAATGAGCAACTCAACGATTTCATTCGCTGGGCTTTCACGGGTATCTTCCACATTCGGCTTATAAGACGCGCCAATTAGCACAAGCTTTGGCGCATTAACGTTACGCACTGCCTTGCGAATTTTAGCCGCTGTGCGCGCTGGCATTTCTTGGTTGACCTGACGCGCAGTCATAATCATACGCGAGTTGATTGGATCAACTTCCTTGATAAACCAAGGATCAATTGGAATGCAGTGCCCACCAACACCAATACCTGGGGTTAACACATTCACCCGTGGGTGTCGATTAGAAAGCTTGAATGCTTCAACACCATTAATTCCTAATGTGTCTGCTACCGCATTAAGTTCATTCGCAAGCGCGATATTGATATCACGATAAGTGTTCTCAACCAGCTTGCAGAATTCTGCTGTAATGTCATCTGTTTGAAGCAACTCACCTTCGACAAAGGTGGCATAAATTTCAGTTGCTAAGCGGCGGCTCGTTTCATCATCAGCCCCAATAATGCGGTCGTTGTGAACAATTTCGTGGAACACGTTGCCCGGCAAAATTCGTTCTGGACAATGGGCAAGGAACAAATTTTCACCCACTTTCAGACCAGACTGTTCAAGAATTGGCGTTAGTACTTCACGACACGTTAGTGGCGGGACGGTAGATTCCAACACGACTAAATTACCTTCACGCAAATGCGGCACTAAAGCCTCAGTCGC
>JAHDBS010000300.1:3889-5843 GCA_020630225.1 Anaerolineales bacterium
ACTTCAACGTAAGAGACTTGTGAGTCATCTTTGCCAAGATAATTCAAGATCATGTCAGACAATGACTTGATATCATGGTATTCCTCGCCAGCAATGTTATAGACTTCACCAGCTTTGAAATATTTTGGTTCACAAATGTTAGCTAAGGTTCGCACCGTGTCATCAATATAAGTAGACGTTCGATGGTGGTTCAAATACACGGTGTAAGGAATATTGTGTAATGCCCGATAGATGAACTGGCAAATCACACTGCGATATTCTGAATAAGGCTCACCGGGACCATATGTATTGAACAGCCGGACACGCACCGTTTCAGTATCAAAACGGTCTTGCGAGTTCATGATTTGCATTTCATTCACCCACTTAGAAATCGCGTAGTCATTCATTTGACGAATAGGCTGCTGCATCAACACATCTTCATGCATGATCTGATCCCAATCACCATAGACTTCTGAGCTACTAGTGTGCATCAGGCGAAAACGACGTTCCTCTTGGAAACGCAAGATGTTCTTCATGCCTGTGCCGTTGGTTTCCCACACCTTTTCGTAGTGGTCTTCACCATTCCAGCGCCCAAATTCGGCGGCAAGGTTATAGACAAACTCAGGTTCAACGCGATCCATAACAGCTTTGAGTTGGCGATAATCACCAATATCACAACGCATGTAGTTAGGACCTGGCGCGTGTGGTAAATCGCAAACCCAAACATCATGTCCGTTTTCGCGCAATTTTTTAGTAAGTGGAGTTCCGACAGCACCAAGGCCGCCTGTCACAAGAATTTTCATTTGAGAAACTTTTTTATTTTTGAATTTTTGACCGCGAAAGTATACCTGTTTTTAGGCAGCAGATTTGGCAAAGTCAGGATCACGATTGAGTCTAAACAAATACAGTGTAATTAGCAGCATCCACATTGCCCAATTTCCAACAAAAGCCCATGCCATTCCATACGCCTGAAAACGCGGTGTGAGTAAAAGCATCAGCCCAACTGAAAATACAGCAGCACCAATATTGATCCACGTCAGTTGTACAGCTTTCCCAATTGTTAGGAAAAAGCCATTCGCCCAGATATAAGCCAGCCAGAATTTACCGACAACTAGGACGAGAAACACACCAATTGCTGGTGCATATTCAGCACCGAAGATTAATGGGATTATCGGGCGAGAGAACGCAAAAACAAGTCCTAAGCTTGGAATAAGAATCGCAAGCGCAATAAAGAAGATGCGTCTAACAAAACTAATAACCGCCGCTAAACTTTCTTCAGCATATAACCGCGCTATCTCAGGATAGATTGCATTGTAAATTGGATTACTAAGCCGATTTATGTAATCCGCCAGTTGCTTAGCTAGTTTATAGAGGCCTACTGTTGCGTTACTCCCATACTTCCCAAGAATAAGTACATCTGCACTTGTTAAGGCCGCTTTGCGAATACTGCTGAAATAAACGCTAACTGACATTTTTCGCATCTCTGGAAAGTCAGACTGAATAAGCTTGAAAGGCTGTTTTATGATCTGACTCACATCCTTTCGGTTTACCTCACGCAACGCCAAAACCAATAATGCCACGGTTTGCACTAATGTCACGCCTGCCAAAATCTGCAAATAGCTTTCTACACTTGGGTTAGTAAGCAACATTGGCACTAGTAAAGCAAACAACAGCAACGCCCCTGCTGTTGTCACCATTGAAATCCAACGAAACTTGTCTAATACACGTAATATTGCGGCAGAAATTCCTTGAGACATGGCAAACAATTTGATGAACGCCGCAATTCTAATCAGCCGTGGCCCATTAATTCCCTCGATCTCCCAAAAGCTAGCAGCCAAGTCAGCAGTCAAGAGTAGCAAAACAAAAATACTAACCGAAATTACAACATCGATAAGATATGCATATTTCAACAGTGCACCAGCTTTCTCAGGCGTTTGATCTGCCAAATATTGACTAAGGAATTTGACGATAATTG
>JAHDBS010000301.1 GCA_020630225.1 Anaerolineales bacterium
GCTTCTTTATACTTGTATAACACGACTGCTGAAGTCGATACGCTCGTTGAAGCGTTGTACGCAGTCAAGAAACTGTTTGGCTAGGAGAACGACATGTCAAGTGATATGTATCGTGAGGTCATTATTGACCACTACAAAAACCCACATTACAAAGGTGAGCTAGAGGAACATACCCATAGTCACCATGACAAAAACCCATTGTGTGGGGATGAGCTTACTATTCAACTCATCGTAGATGACAATGATGTTATTCAACAAGCCATGCACGATGGCCGCGGCTGCGCGATCTCGCAAGCCACCGCTGACTTGCTGGTTAGTGACATCATTGGTCGTAATGTTGAAGATGTGAAAGCGCTCGACAAAGATGATTTGCTCGATTTGCTTGGCATTGAGCTTGGTCCAGTGCGCATGAAGTGTGCGCTATTGTCGTTACAGGTGCTTAAAGGCAGCCTGTACATGGGAGCCGTTGGCACAGATGAGTAGCTGGGTTGTAATTGGATCAGCTGATGAACTTGCCAATGGTGAGCGCATGGTGCTGCAAATTGACGAGAAATTTGTCGCTGTGTTCAATGTAGATGGCGATTATTTTGCTATTGAAGACCGCTGCTCGCATGACGATGGCGAATTGGCCGATGGCACGCTGAACGGCTGTGAAATTGAATGCTCGCGCCACGGCGCTAAGTTTGACATTCGCACAGGGAAAGCGATGAGCGCGCCTGCGATTGTGGATATTGATAGCTACGAAGTGAAAGTGGAAGGCGAAGAGCTTCAGCTTTGCTGGAAGTAATAGCCAGAAATTAAGTGCTAATGGTCAGTTTTTAGCGCACACTGCAATGTGTTGTGTGTCACTGGAAATTGACCATTGAGTGTTGGCAGTCGACTATTCTTTGCGCTTTGCAAACTCTGCAAACAACGCATTGATGGGTTCTTCTTTCGGCAGCCAGACATGGGCACCCCCGCCCGTGACATGTCCTACTACCATTGTCTGATCAATTGAATAACGCCAGACATCTTCTTGCGTAAGGCCATCTGCGTTTTTAGCAAACCAAATTGCTTCTGCAGGCGTAATGTCTGTTTCATAGCTGCCACTAAGAATTTCAAATAACTCTGGAATGCGGGTAATTGTGTTTGCCTTAAGTGCTTTATTGTAGATTGCCATCAACACATCTTGTTGGCGTTTGACACGTTCTGTGTCGGAATCTTGGTGGCGCGTGCGTGCATAGCGAAGCGCAGTAATACCATCCATGTCATGCCAGCCTTGGTCTAGGCTGAATTCCATGTAGTCGTAATCGTTTAGTGGCATTGCCCAGTCATATATGTCTTTGTGCACATAGACTTCAATTCCGCCTAATGCATCGACGACCTCGACCAAAGCCTCAAAGTTGATCAGCATATACCGATCAACGTAAATGCCATAGTTTTGCAAAATTGTTTTGCGCAGGATAGCAATGCCGCCTCCCGGCATCTGATACTTTTCTCCAAAGTAGTAAGCCGCATTGATCCGCTGATTGTAAATATCGTAATAATTGAGATCTGCAATTGGGATCCAAAGGTCACGTGGAATCGAGATAATAGAGGCGTTTTTTCGGTCGAAGTCGACTCGCACCAACATGATGGCGTCAGTCTTGGCCGGTAATCCTGCTTGGTCAGACCGACGATCTACACCTAACAAGAGAAATGTGAAAACGCCGTCAGGAGCAGCTTCATATTGTCTAGGCGTTGGGGTGACTTCAGGGGTTGGTTCTAAGGCTACTTCTTGCGCCATTTCTGGATCAAGTGTAGGGCGCAATTCTTCGGGAATGGTTGTGACGACTAACGGGTCGAACAATGCTTGTGACACATTGCGTTCCGGAGCCTGTCCTAGCAAACTCCATAGCAGCAGCAATAGGCCAAGTAAAACGCATAGCAAAATTGCCACAATCGGCAATCGATTGGCTGGGTTCATCTTAAGCGAGTCCTAACACCTGCTGATAAACAGCCTGCGTTTGTTTCGCCGTTTCTTCCCACTTAAATTTGCTAGCTTGTTTTTGTCCAGCGAGACTCATTTGCAGTCGTTTCTGTGGGTCGTCGAGCAGAGCACTGAATGCATTAACCCAAGCTCGGACATCTTTAGGATCCAGTGTGATACCTGCATTTCCCACAACCTCTGGCAGACTCGAGGTATTTGAAACGACGACTGGTGCACCACAGGACATAGCTTCTAGTGGTGGCAGACCAAAACCTTCATATAAAGAAGGGAATGCAAAGATGGTGCAGGCGCTTAGCAAGAACGTGAGATCAAATTCATCAACGCGGCCTAATAAATGCACGTCTTTTTGTAAGCCTGTCTCTCGCAGGTGATCATAAAACCCTTCGTACATCCAGCCATTTTTGCCAACAATTACGAGCCCAACATCAGGATGGGTTTTGCGCAGCTCAGCGTATGCATCTAGCAAAACGGTGTGGTTTTTGCGTGGCTCAATAGTAGAAACAATCAGGATGAATTGTTCGGGAAGCCCGTGTTTGTCACGAATGCTCGCCAAACGATTAGGATCTCTGATGGGAAAGAACTTTGGCTCAACACCTTCGCTAACCACAGTAATCTTTTCTTCGGGAATATCGAGCAGGTT
This sequence comes from Anaerolineales bacterium, assembly GCA_020630225.1. Taxonomy (GTDB): domain Bacteria; phylum Chloroflexota; class Anaerolineae; order Anaerolineales; family UBA6668; genus JAHDIM01. The sequence continues at coordinate 2,610 of JAHDBS010000301.1, forward strand.
GATTGCATCGCGCTTGGTTGATTCTGAAACGCTGATAATGGCATCTGCTTGACGTAAAAAGCGCGGGAACATTTGCGACAGGAATATCTTGTTGAGTGGCAGGTGATATTCCGGATAAATCAATGGGATCAAATCATGTAAGGTGAATACAGTTTTGATATTTTTGAACTTTGGGAGTAAATGCCCGGTGCTGTGGTAAAGCTGTACATCAGGAAACGCACGATCAAATGGACGCGCACCAAAATAAGTTAGTGCATTGCGCATGCGCCAAGGCTTATTGCCCATTGCGGAAGTAAACGCTAGTAGCTTGTCATAGGGGTGCTCAAGGTTGACATTGTCAGAGTCGTTATATGCAATGCTATATTGTCCGCCTGGATCCGTATGAATAAGACCTTGAATGAGGCCTGCTGTGTACGTGCCTAGCCCGGCTTGCTTGTGTACTGCGGGAGATGCTTCAATACAGATATTGTATTTTTGATTGTTGTACTTCATGTATAGCTATTGGCGCGACGTTGTCTGTTTACGTGGCAAGGGTTTGTTGTTTTGCGCAGGGAATAGGCTGAGTTAGTTGCTAAATATTTGCTAAATGCTGGTGAATACGCGCCACGATCGTATCGATTGCCACTGCATTCCGACCACCTTCACGGATGACAATATCGGCTTGTTTGATGCTAGGTTGCACAAAGATGGTATGACCGGGTCGTACGGTGGTGAGGTATTGAGAAATAACTGAGTCTACGGATCGTCCGCGTTCTTCTAGGTCGCGTCGTAATCGTCGAATAAAACGAATATCGTCATCTGTATCAACAAAAATCTTAATATCAAGCAGCTTAGCTAATACGTGATCTGCAAAGATCAGAATGCCTTCGACCAAGATGACAGGCTTTGGTGGCATTGGTGTGACGTTTTCAGTGCGTAAGTGGGTCGTATAATCGTAGACTGGAATATTGGCAGTTTCCCCACCCTTAAGTTGATGCAAATGTTTGATGAGAAGTTGGTTCTCCAACGCATCAGGATGATCAAAGTCAATCTGGCGCCGTTGCTCAATTGACATCTGCGGATTGTGGTTATAGTACATATCGTGTGCGATATGGCCAATATGATCTGGTCCAACACGTTGCAGAATCATTTGGGCAAGCGTTGTCTTTCCAGAGCCAGTGCCGCCAGCAATGCCGATAATAAGAGGGGTGGTCGTCATGTTTTGTCCACGAAATTGTACGAAGATCCACCAAGAACTTGCTTAGTACATCCTTGTGTGACTTCGTGGGGTTAGTTATAGATCGAGATATTCAATTTTAGCGCTTGGTGGCGCATCAGGGGAGAGCGTTAGCCACGCAAATGAAATTGGATAATCAAATCGTCGACTGCCAATGCTGCCTGGATTTAGATACAACACACCATCACGGTCAAAAATCTTTGGTTGATGCGTGTGTCCGGTGATGACGACATCGAATTCAGCCGCTTTAGGATCAAGATCTAGCAAGTTGAGATCATGCGTCATGTACACTGAGTGCGATTCGACTTCTATTACTTGCGAACGCATCAGCCATTGGCCAGCGCCATAATAATCACAATTGCCGCGAACGCCTGTAACTGGAGCAATTGCTGCTAAGTCTTTTAGGATCGTATCGCTACAAACATCGCCTGCGTGCAAAATTTGACTGGGCTGTGCGTCACGTAATAATGCTAAGACTTCGGGGCGTAACATGCCGTGCGTGTCAGAGACTACAGCAATCAGGGTCATGATTTCTTTCTCGTCTGGCGACTGAGCTTAGATAAAAAGGCTTCTGCTTGGTCGAATTGTGGGAATTGCTTTTCTAGCCTTCGAAACTCAGGCGTATGCGCATAACGCCGACCATTGATCACTTCCACGCCCAGCCGTTTATGCAGCATTTCGTGATAGAGCACAAAGTCAACGACATAACTTGGAACAATATTTGAATCAAGCGACTTGCTGATCATGATTGTGTCGCGAAGCAAGTCATAGTGCCCGTACTTGCGATACGTCATGCGTGCTCCCCAGGTCAGTTGGCAGGGGGCTAAGTTGTTATTGAAATACTGCGTATTCAATTGGTCGTAGCCATCTTGCAGATTGTAATAATCGCCAATAGAACTCGTATGCGAAATCCCCGTCGTGGCTTCAATAGCGGTCAAGATTTCCAAGGACTCAGGCTCAGTCAAATATTCCTTCAGCCGCGTTTGATATTTCGACGTCTTTTTGCGCGTCAGAATATTACAAACCACCGCCTCCAGCACATCATTCGACGCCCCGATCAGTGCTTCGCTAACCTTTACTGTCAGCGTATTGCCCTTTTGCTTTGCCGTATATAACGCATCTTGAATAGCAAACTGGAAGTGTAAATGGGGTAGCTTTTGAAACATCCCCATCTGTGCACTGCACGGCGGCTTGCGACCATACTCCTGAAGAGTCTTCAGCGTTGCCAAATGCGTGCGCAACATGGTTTCATCGCTCAGAAACTTGAAAAATTGATACGCACGCTTACTGCGCACACTGAGATCAGCGGGAACACCGCCTTGGTCAGCGCACAGTTGCTCAATTTGAGTCGCATGCCCGCGCATCATGTCTAGCGCTGTCGCAATATTGTCTTCGGTTGGCGACGGCGCAATGATGCCTAAATAGAGACTCGCTTCTTCAGACAGCCGCACCGCATTTGTGATTTTTGGTGCAGTGGACTTACTCGTCTTTGTGGTTTGCTTGCGGACAGTTTTTGGGGCAGGCGGGTCTGAAACAATTGGTAAATCTTCAACATCGATCTGTTTCAGCATGCGATATGCATTGCGCGAAGGCGTTGGCAGCGCATCAGGCGTGGTTTTATGCGCCTTGCAAATCGCTTCAACTTGCGTCGTAATGTCATGCAACTGCTGCTTAAATGCAGCAACCTCAGACGTCGGGATCCCCGACTTCATCTGCGCCATGATGGCATTCTTGGCCTTAATAAGCCCCGAAATTCGCAAGCGATTCATCGAGAGTAATTTTAGCGTAGAAGGGGGCTAGCTATGCTAAAATTTTTCTACGAACGCTATTCGCCCTCATCGTCTAGCGGTTAGGACATCACTTTCTCAAGGTGAAGACCGGAGTTCGATTCTCCGTGGGGGTACCAAAATAAAAAGCCTGCTACATGTGGCAGGCTTTTCCTCTTACCCTCCTGGCGCAAACACCACCCTCGGCTGATCCTTCAAATTCGTAAAGAACCCTTCGGG